>CAZXNP010000075.1:0-8194 GCA_964642035.1 uncultured Anaerolineales bacterium
CGCTGTCGCCTCCGCGGCGTAGGGCGCGGCGTGTGGGCGCCGCCCGCGGCGGCCGCGTTGATGGGGGCAGTGGTGGCGGGCGTCGATCACGCCCTGGCCGTCCGGTGGACCGAGGGAACCCTGGCGTGGGGCTTGCGGGCCGCTACCGGGAGCGCTGTGGGCCTCGGCTTGTACGTGGCTTTGGCCACTGCCCTCGGGGTAGGGGAGGTGCCCTGGCTGCTATCGGAGCTCCGCGGCCGTCTGGCACTTGTCGGGCCGGGTCGGCGGCCGATATAATCGGCTCCGCGAGGAGAGAGCAATGGCGAAACGAAGGCGATCCCCGCGGCGCCCATCGGTGCCGCCTCCCAGGCCTCGGGCCCCGAAGGGCCGGCGCCATGCAAGGGCCTCGGTGACGTCGCACCAGGCCTCGAGGGCCGCGGCCACGGCCGCCCCCGAGGATCTCAGCGTCCGCTACGCCCACGTGAAGCGCGACCTGATCCGCATCGTTGTATTGGGCGCGATGATGTTCGCCCTGATTTACGCCACCACGCTGGTCTCCCTGCCCTAAGGCCAGGGCGGTCGGGGCGGCCATCCGGCCGTGGTGAAGGATGGGCTACTTAGGCGCCTGGCTAGGGCCTTGGGCTCACACCACAGTGGCCTCCACGGTGGTAGGCTCATGGACGTCGCCGGAGAGGCCCGGAAGAGGCATTGGTGTCTCGCCGACTCCGGCGGCCAACAGACCGGTGCGCAGGGCCAAGTGGGCTAGTATGCACACGGGAGTGCTGCCGGTGGCCAGGAACACCAGGCCGCTCATGATCGCCGCGCACCCCTGAACCGCGAGGCGGTGGGCCGCCATGGGATCCCGAATGGCGACTCGGCGCCGGGGATCGCTCCAGGCCTCCAGGGCCAGGAGGCCGAGGGCGACGAACACGGCGGCGCCGGTGTCGGACAGCCCCACGGTCAAGACGGCGGCGCGGAAGAACGCCCAGTGGGCCTCGAGGGCGCCGGTCTCGAGGGCCAGGGCGCCGGCGGTTTGCCGATCGATGGCTCTCCGCTCCCCGAGGGGTACCAGGACGGGAACCAGGCTTACCGACACGGCGAGGATGGCCATGGCTGTGGCGATGGCAATCGCCGCGGCCAGCAGCCATGAAGCTCCACTCGGCGGCAGGGCCAGTCCCAGCTCAGACGCCTCGGCGAGGCGAAGGGCGATGGCCGCCAAGTAGGGCGCGGTGAGGTAAGTGAGGCGACCCGCGGCGGTGGCCCCAGGGTGCGCGGACAGGTGGTCGATAACCGGCCGTAGGAGACCCGGTGTGGCCACCAGCCCACGGCGCCACCAGGCGTTGGCCGCGGCCCCGCGAGCGGCCACGAGCACCGTCAACCACACGAGGGGGTTGGCGAGGAGAGCTGTCAGAGTCGACACTTGGCTATGGTAGCGGTGTGGCCACCGAGATGGTGGGCAGGTCCGCCGGGTCGATGAAGACGTCGAGAAAATCGCCGAGAATCCAGCCCTCTAAACCGGTGCTGTTGATGCGAACGCGAAACCAGTCACGGCCCACCGACTGGCCCAACAGGTCAAAGCGGTCGCCGCGGCGCACGTGGCCGAGCACCGGGAAGTCAGTGCCTGGCCCGTCACGGATCACCCCTTCGGCCAAGCCGAGGACGGCGTCGTCTGGAGCTGTCTCCACGGCCCGAGGAGTGACGTTGGCTTTAACGGGCTCCCGATCGACGTTGATCTCGTCGGGGGGTGGGGGGCGGGTGGCGTAGGCTCGACGTGTGGGCTCGATAACTATCCTCTGGGGCGTTGGGGTTGGCGTTGGTGGTGGAGGCGGCGCCACCTGCACGTCGATGGAGCGGCCAGGGGCCACCAAGGCGCCGGAAGATGTCACCAGGTCCACGGCAAGGTGATACGTGCCCTTCTCCTCCGGGGCTCGAAACCTGAACACGGGATCGTCCAGAGACTGAAGGGCCTGGCGCAGGGGAGCGCCGACGGCGCTTGAAAGGCTCCATGCGAGTTGATAGCCTGGCACCGGGGCGCTGACGGTGCCGTCACGGCGAAAGCCCTTGACCAGAACCCATAGGGCGGGGTCGAGGCCGGCTTCAACGCCGACCAGGGCTACTCCTCCAAGGCGATAGCGACTGGCGATCTGAAAGGCCGGCGCCAAGCCAGCAGCATCGTTGAGCCACACGGTGTGGGGCCGGCGGCTGCTGTCCCAGTATGTGAAGCGCCACTTCCCGACGGATGGGTCTCGGGTCAGCCCAGCGGCCCGCAGCGTGGATAGCTCCACTTGGGTGGTGCGGCCGGGATCGATTCGCCGGGGCGCACCTGATTGGGCCATGTCGAGCACCAACCCCAAGGCGTCGCCAAAGGAGACGCTGGCGGCTCCCACGTCGGACACGTCGACACCGTGTACCGGGATCCCGAGCTGTAGGCGTCGGCGCTCCACGCTCCGCAGTGCCCACCGCACCATGGCGTCAAGGGCGTCCAGCTCGAGGGGGGCCTCGGCCGGTAGGGCGACCCGGAGGCCATCCGCGGCGGCCCCCAAATCGCGCCACTCGTAGGGGCTCGGGTCCCACTCACCCGATCGGGGCCGAGGCATGGGCACGACCACGATCACCTCGGCGCCGAGGCGATGGAGGTCGGATGCCAGTCGCCCCACCCAGGCGGCGTACATCGGCTGCAAGTCGCCGGCAATGCCGCGGTAGTCCAGGACCACCCCGGCCAGGCCCTGGCCCCTGACGGCGTCGTAGATCGCCTCCCTGTGGTGCCGGCGACTCGCCGGCAGGGTAAGCATGTTGTTCACGAGGTCGCTGCGTACTCGGGGGCCCTCGATGTTGTCGATGACCGCGTAGCGCCCCGACGGCCGGGCTGGCACCGGAAACACCTGGCCCGACAAGGTGCCGTCATCGGCCGCCAGGTGGTATGCGAGCATCTCCAGCACCGGGAGCTCCGCCACAGCCGCAGGGACGACGCTGGGGGGGGGCAGCAGCACGGCGGACACCCTCGATGAACCCTCGGTGGCGCGGGTCAGGGCCACGACTGAAGGCACATAGGTCTCCAGGGGCAGAGGGATGCTCGCCACTCCGGGGCTGGGGAAGGATATGGGCAGCCATCGCCAGCGATGTCCGTCCCAGCCGTACGGGTCGATGAAGGGTGCTTCCGCTTCGTCCACCGGCAAGCGCACCACGAGGTGACCAGAGGAAGGGCGCGCGCCCCGCACCGACAGCCCGTATGCCGGACCGACGAGGTCGTGACCCGCGGGCAAGTCCCTGGCCAGGGGCACCCCGGCTTGCAGCTTCACCCGGGCCGCGCGCCCGAGGGCCTGGCCAGGAATCTGCAGGATCGCCCCGGGCGGCCTCGACACCACGGCGCCGTCAGAGCCGGGCCGCATCACGTCGTACCCGATGCTCGTCAAGCGGGTGCCAAGCTCAATCGGCGGGAGCATCACCCCGGCAAAGGCCAAGGCAGCCAGGGCGCCGAGGCCGAGGAGCCGAGGGTTGCCCGGGACCCTCAGCCACGCTCCGGCCACCGCCTGGGCCCGGTGAGCCGTGGGGCCCAATCGAGCCCCGACCGCCCCCTGGGCCCGGTGAGCCGTGGGGCCCAATCGAGCCCCGACCGCGCCCTGGACGCGGTGAGCCGTGGGGCCCAATCGAGCCCCGACCGCGCCCAACGACATCTGGGCCCCGGCCAGGAGTCTGGCGCCGCTGATCCGGCCTCGGTCCTGGAGGTGGCCGTCGGCCAGCCCCGGCAGGGACTGGCTTGGGGACGGCGTCGCTGCGGCACTCGAGGGCCTCTGGTGATCGTGGTTGCCGGAGGGCATGGCGTAAGAGGATACGCGCCGTCCGGTGGCCGTACTAACGGCGGCCGGCCCCAAGTCAAGGGCGCGGCCCAGGTCTCACGCCGGATGGACGAATCAAGGGCACTACGAGTCAGCGGCTCCGGTGGCCAGGAGCCCCTCGAGGGCGTCGATCACTGCGTCGGCAATCACCCGCTTGTCGCCGGGGCCCACTGTGCTTTCTCCGTCGCGGTCCACGAGGAGAGCCTTCATCTCGCCACCGCCGAAGGACGCTGGCACTTCATTGGCCACGACCAGGTCGAGGCTCTTCGCCCTCAGCTTGTGCCGGGCCGAAGCCCCAAGGTCATCCGTCTCGGCGGCGAAACCCACCACCACCGGGCGGACCTCAGCACCGGACAGCTCTTCTGCCACGGCAAGGAGGATGTCGGCCGTCGGTTCTAGCTCGAGACTGGGGGCCCCGGAGGCCTTCTTCATCTTCGACGGACTCACCCGCCGCGGCCGGAAGTCCGCCACGGCGGCGGCCATCACGACAGCGTCGGCGTCAGCTGCCCGGGCCAAGACCTCGGAGCGCATCTCCTCCGCCGTCTCTACTGCCACGTGCTGGGCACCCGCGATAGGCGCCAGGCTCACGGGGCCCGACACCAGGGTCACCGTCGCTCCTCGGTCCCTGGCCGCCCGGGCTACGGCATGGCCCATCAAACCGGTCGACAGATTGGAAAGGAAGCGCACTGGATCCAGAGGCTCCCGGGTCGGTCCGGCGGTGACCAGGACCATGGTGCCGGCCAGCTCCCCCTGGCGAGCCAGGATGGCGCGCAGCATGTCAACGACGCTGTCGGGCTCCGCCATGCGGCCACGACCCGCGTCGCCCGAGGCCATGCGCCCCTCTTCAGGGCCCACCACGACGGCGCCGCCATCGATCAGGGCGGCCAGGTTCCTCCGGGTGGCGGAATGGTCCCACATTCGGCTCTCCATGGCCGGGGCCAAGAGCAGTGGCCCTCGATGTGCCAGGGCCGTGGTCGTCAGGGCATCCCGGGCTAGGCCCAAGGCCATCTCCGCGATGATGTTGGCCGTCGCCGGTGCCACGGCCAACACCTCGGCCCGGCGGGCGATGGCCACGTGGTCCACCGCCGTCGGGCTCGTCGGCGCCCACAAGTCATGCACCACGGGGCGGTGGCTGAGGGCCTGGAACGCGAGGGGCGTGACGAGCTTGGCCGCCGCAGGGGTCAGCAAGACATCGACCAGGGCCCCAGCCTCGGAGAGTCGGCTGGCGATCGTTAGGGCCTTGTAGCAGGCAATCGAGCCGGAGACGCCGAGGGCGATGTTGCGGCCCTCCAGTACATCCTTCATGCGTTGCGCTCCGCGATCAGGCGCAGTCCGTCGAGGGTCAAGAAGGGCTCCACGGCGGACACCCTCTTCACCAACGGAGCCATTGCTGGGGCCATGCCGCCGGTGGCCACAACCGGCGGCGTCGCGGCCAACTCGAGATCGAAGCGGGCCAAGAGGCCCTCCACGAGGCTGGCGCAGCCATACAGGATGCCCGAGCGCATGCTCTCGGCGGTGTTTCTGCCAACGATGGCGGGGGCCGGATGACTGGCCAGATTCACCGGCGTCAATCGAGCGCCGGATGCCGCCAGGGCGGAGGCTGCCAGTCCGACCCCGGGGGCGATGGCCCCGCCGATGAATACGCCATTGCCGTCGACGACGTTCAGGGTCGTGGCAGTTCCAAAGTCCACCACGATGGCTGGGCTTCCCATGAGCTCCTTGGCCGCCACTGCGTCCGCCAAGCGGTCGCTCCCCAGGGACCCTTCGGGCTGATAGCGAACCGGCAAGCCGGTCTTGATGCCGGGGGCCACGATGAGGGGCTCTATGTCGAACAGACGACTCACCGTCTCGGCCACAACGGCCGTGAGGGCCGGGACCACGCTGCCCATCACCACGCCGTCGATGTCTCCCGGATTGACGTCGACCTCCTCCAGGAAGGATCGAAACAGGATCGCTGTCTCGTCCGCGGTGCGCCGGGATTCGGATCGGGCCCGCCAGAGAGCCAGCCAGGCCCCCGGAGACCGGAGGCCCACAGCAGTTTGCGAGTTGCCGATGTCGATGGCTAGCAGCATTGGCGGATCGCCCGCTCTCGGCGCCTCGGCGCCCTGGCTACCGGGCTCGTGCCGCGGCGCGCGCCCGAGGATCATTGCTGGCGAGAAGGGTACCCTGCGACGAACCGAGAGTCGATGGCCAGACTCAGGTCAGGGGCGGAGTCGAGCAAGCCTACGTCCACGAGGAATTGGGCAGTCCGGGCCCACTTCTCTGGGTCGATGGCGCCGGGTACCGTCGGCGATGTCCAAAATCGGAGGGAGTCCTCCAGCACCCCGCGCTGGAGATCGACCCTTTCGGGATCGTCCAGGCCGGGGACGACGGTCGCGGCAATGTCGAAGGCGGCCTTCGTGTCGTCAAGGGTGGTCTCCACCCCCCGTAGCAGGCCGTTGACGAGGCCTTGAACGACCTCTGGGGAGTCCCGGGCTTCCGACTCCGAGACCACCAGGCCGTTGGCCACCAGGTCGAAGAAGTCCGCCACCTCCATGACGGAGACGTCGTGTCCCCGGGCTGCGAGCTCGAGGGGCTCGTTGACGGCGTAGCCCACGGCTGCGTCCACGCGGCCCTGTTCCACGGCATCAAGCTGAGTGTAGCCCACGACCTCTGCTTGAACGTCGGCCTCGTCGATCCCTGCCGCTGCCAGCAGGGCCTGCCAGCCGAGGAAGCTGGCGCCGGACAGGTCGGGCAGCCCGACGGTGTGCCCGACAAGGTCCTGCGGCTTGTGCAAGTCGGGGTTCAGGCTGAAGACCGCCACGGGGAAGCGGTGGTACCACGTCGCCACGTAGGTCACCGGCAGCCCTTGGGTCCGGGCGAGGAGCACCTGCTCACCGCTGGCGATCACGGCTGTCATCTCGTTGGCGGCTACCAGGCGCACGAAGTCCGACTCGGAGCCGTATCTGAGGGCCACATCGAGGCCTTCGGCTTCGAAGTAGCCGCGGTCGAGGGCTACATACAAGGGCGTGAACTGCACGTCGGGCCGGAAGGGTAGCCCCAGGGTGACTGGCACCGGCTCGAAGCTGTCGGCCGCCGCGGTCTGCCAGCCGGGGGCGGTGGCCACCACCGTCGGGCCTCGTGCCGGGGGCGTGCCACAAGACGCGGCAAGTACCAGGCAGGCCGCGGGACCCAAGATCGCGGACCGGCAGGCGAAGGGGCCCCACCGACCGGGCCCGGGTTGCGTGAGATTCATGGCCAGTCTCCCGTGAGGATGTATCAGACGACTGTCGTCACTCGGCGACGGCCGGCGAGAACAGTACGTTCGAGGAGCGCGGTGGCACCGTACAGGGCGAGGGCCACCGCCACGAGCACGAGGGTCGCGGCGAAGAGAAGGGGCGTGTTGTACTGCCCCCTGGCCACGAGGATGAGGGCACCAAGGCCCCGGTCCGATCCGAGGAATTCGCCTACGACGGCGCCGATGACGGCCAGGGTCACGCCCACCCGCATGCCGCCGAGGAGAACGGGCAAGGCGGCCGGGATCTCCAAGAGGAGAAGGGTCTGGGTGGCCGTGGCCGAGTGGGCCCGCATGAGGTCTCGATAAGCCGGGTCAATGTTTCGAAACCCAACAACGGTGCTCACCAGCATGGGGAAGAAGGCTACAAGGGCGGCGGTGGCCACCTTGACGGGCGCCCCGGCCCCGAACCACACGACCAGGAGCGGCGCCACGGCCACCACCGGTATCGCCTGGCTGGCCACAACGTAGGGCATCAGAATGCCCTCCAGGCGCCGCGAACGGTAGATTACATAGCCGAGGACACCGGCTGACAGGCCGCCGGCCAGGAAGCCAAGGGATACCTCGGTGAGGGTGATCAGCGAGTGAAACACCAGTTGGCGGTGGTGCACCACCAGGCTGGCCGCCACCTCCGATGGCCCGGGGAGCAGAAAGCGAGCGTCGACGCGACCAGCCGCCACTCGCCAGAGCCCGAGGAACAGAGCCAGGCCAATAGGCACCGACAGCGTAGGCCCGGGGCGGCGATTCCTCGCCTGGGGAGACCCTCCCCGGAGCCTCGTCACGTGAAGGCCGCCCGGGGGCGGCCGACGGCCACCGCTGGGAGGAACAGCGACCCCTGGGGCCCGGGTCGGGCCAAGGAGGTAACCATTGGCATCACGTCCGCCTCTTTGCCCCGGGGAAGACGAGACACCCGCCGCCGGGCGCCGCCCGGCAACGAAGCACGCCGCGGCTGTTGTCGCGGGCGCGCCGTGCCTTCTCCCATCCGGACTGTACCGTCGGCCCCGGACTGAACGCCGCTGTGCCGTGGCGTCGCCCCTGACCGCCACCGCGAGGTGACGGAACCAGGGCACCGGTGTCAGCCGCGCCGAAAAGCGCGGGTCGCGGG
>CAZXNP010000076.1:0-8133 GCA_964642035.1 uncultured Anaerolineales bacterium
CGCGCCCCGAACCGAGCTGCCTCGAAGACCGCGCGCACCACCGGCGGCGGACGGTTGTCGGGCACCTCGATCCGGGCGCCTTCCTCATCGCGCACCGCATCGATCAGTTCACGCACCGGAGCGGGGATCTCGGCGTCGAGATAGACCGGCTCGGCGATGAGCAGGAGCCCCTCCCGCTTCAGGTGGCGCCGGGGCTGGCCGTGGCTCCGCCCCCCGCCCCGGCTCCGCACCCGAGGGCCAGAACCGCCGGGACGACCGTGGGCAGGGCGCGGAGTGCCGACTTGGGGCGGGACATGGCCTCTCCTCCTGGGGATGCGGGATGCTGGATCCGGAATCCGGAACCCTTGGGCCGCCGGGCCTGGAAACGCGGGGCTGGGGCGGCTCATTGTCCCACGAGGGTTCATGTCGAGCAAGGAGAGGCCGCCGCCGGCTACCCTGGCCGCCGCTGCCGCGCGGCCTCGAAGAGCACGACCGCCGCCGCTGCGGCGGCGTTCAGGGACTCGGTCCCCCGGGCCAGGGGAATTCGCGCGCTGGTGGCGGACAAGGAGCGGAGGGACTCCGAGGCGCCCCGGCCCTCGCTTCCTATCACGAGGGCGGAGGGTGCCCGCCAGTCCACGGTTGTGTACTCCACGGCGCCCCCTGCGTCGGCGACCACTACCTGCAGGCCCGCCAGGAGGCCCGGGAGGTCCCGGGCCGGGCAGCTCCGGACCGGGAGCCTGAACTGGGCGCCCATGCCCGCCCGCAGGGCCTTGGGGTTGAAGGCGTCGACGCTGCCCGGTGCCAGCACGGCCCCGTCGGCCCCGGCCGCGGCGGCGGTTCGGAGGAGGGTGCCCATGTTGCCGGGGTCCTGGATGCCGTCGGCCACCACCACCAGGCCCAGGGCGTCCGGCCACGGGCACCGGGGGGTGGGGAACACGGCCACGACGCCTTGGGGAGTGACGGTATTCGCCGCCGCCACCAGGGCCGCCGGTGACGCCGGCAGAAGGGGGGCGGCGGCGGATGCCAGGGCCTCGCGGAGGCGCTGCCCGCGGGGGGTGCGGTCGAGGCCCTCGGACGCCAACACGAAGGCCGGTTCGAGGCCCGCCTCGAGGGCGTCGGCGGTGAGGCGTACCCCCTCCACCACGATGCGCCCCTCCCGGCGGCGAAAGCCGCGGTCGCTGAGGCGCCGGGCGTAGCGCACCTTGGGGTTGTCGGGGCTAGTGATCACCGGCGCCGGCGCGGTCAGGCTTGCCGGGCGACCTCCACCAGGGTGCTGAAGGCCTCGGCGTCCCGCACCGCCAAGTCGGCCAGAACCTTCCGGTCGAGCTCCACCTCTGCGGTGCGCAGGCCGTGCATGAACCGGCCATAGGTGAGGCCGTTCTGCCGGGCGGCGGCGTTGATGCGCTGGATCCACAGGCGCCGAAAGTCCCGCTTCCGCAGGCGCCGGTCGCGGTACGAGTTGGCCAGGGCCTTCAGCACCGATTCGTTGGCGCGGCGGAACAGGCGGCGCCGGCCTTGCTGAAACCCCTTGGCCCGCTTGAGGATCTTCTTGTGTCGGCGGTGGGTCTGGGGCCCGCCCTTTACCCGCGCCATGGCAGCCTCCTCACCGCTTTTTCTTCCACAGGAATGGAGCCAGGCACCGCACCCGCTTCGCGTTGGGGCCCTCCACGGACAGGTACTCGTCGAAGAGGCGCCGCACCCGCTTCGACTTCTTGCGTCGCAGGTGGCTCTTCCCAATCTTGGTGCGCATCAGTCGGCCGGTACCGGTCACTTTGAACCGTTTGGCCGTGGACTTGTGGGTCTTCATCTTCGGCATTGGACTCTAGGCTTCCTTCAGGCCGTCTCCGGGGCGAGGACCATCAGCATCGTGCGCCCCTCCATGTTCGGCCGCTGCTCAACGACGGCTATGTCCGACAGTGCCTCGGCCACATCGCCGAGCTGGTTGATGGCAATTTCCGGGTGGGTGATCTCGCGCGATCGGAAGAGAATCCGCACCTTGACCTTCATGCCCTGCTCTAGGAAGCGCCGGGCCCGCTTGATCTTGAACTCGGCGTGGTACCCGTGGGTCTTCGGCCGCAGTCGGATTTCCTTGATCTCTTGGCTCTTCTGCCCCCGCCGGGCCTCCCGGAGCTTCTTCTCCTGCTCGTACATGAACTTGCCATAGTTGAGCAACTTGCAGACGGGCGGCTTGGCTTGGGGTGCCACCTCGACGAGGTCCAAGCCCGCCTCGCGGGCCAAGTTCAGGGCGTCGCGCAGTGGGACAACGCCCAACTGCTCGCCCTCGGCACCAATGAGCCTCACGGACTCGGATCGGATGTCCTCGTTGGTGTTGTGTCGTGTTTCCCGCGCTATCTAGTCACCTTCGCTGTTGGCTGATCTGATGCCGTGTGGTACCTGCGGCCGCCATCGAGCCGCACCCAAGGCGCGGGTGAGTATACCCGAGGCCCTCGGGGGCGGTCAAGGAGTCGAGGCCTTGCCTTCACCCTCGACGCCCCTGTGCTCCGCCACAGCCGCCATCGCCCGGGCCAAGAAATCGGCCACCGGCATGGCGCCGAGGTCCGCCTCGGTGCGCAGGCGTACCGCCACCTGGTCGGCCTCAGCCTCCCGGTCGCCAACCACCAGCATGTACGGCACCTTCTGAAGTTGGGCGTCCCGAATCTTGGCCTTCATCCGGTCGTCCCGATCGTCCACGTGGGCCCTGAGGCCGGCAGCGGCCAGGCGGGCGGCCACTTCCCGGGCGTAGGCCTGGTGGCGGTCGGCGATGGGGATGATCTCGGCCTGCACCGGGCTCAGCCATACCGGGAAGGCGCCGCCAAAGTGCTCCACCAGCACTCCAAAGAAGCGCTCGATAGAGCCCATTAGGGCCCGGTGCACCATGAAGGGGCGCCGGAGCTGGCCGTCGGAGTCGGCAAAGGTGAGGTCGAACTTCTCGGGCAGATTGAAGTCGAACTGGATCGTGGACAGCTGCCACCCTCGGCCCAGGGCGTCCTTGACATCGATGTCGATCTTGGGGCCGTAGAAGGCGCCATCGCCCTCCTTCATGGAGAAGGGCACCTGGCGCCCCTCCACGGCCCGGACCAAGGCGGCGGTGGCAGTGTCCCAATCGGCCTCGTCGCCAACGTACTTCTCGGGGCGCGTCGAGACGAAGACCTCGAACTCCTCGAAGCCGAAGGCCCGCAACATGTCCATGCTGAAGTTCAGCACCTTGGAGATCGCCGCCTCCACGTCCCGGGGAGCAACGAAAATGTGGGCGTCGTCCTGGGTGAAGCCCCTGACCCTCATGAGGCCGTGGAGCACCCCGGACCGCTCGAAGCGATACACGGTGCCCCACTCGGCCATTCGCAGGGGCAGCTCTCGATAGCTGCGGCGCCGGCTCTTGTAGATGGCAATGTGGAACGGGCAGTTCATGGGCTTCAGGTAGTACTCTTGGCCCTCGATGTCCATGGGCGAGTACATGCTGTCAGCGTAGAAATCCAAGTGGCCGCTGGTCTCCCACAGCTGCTTCCGCCCGATATGGGGTGAGTACACGAAGTCGTAGCCGGCCTTCAGGTGCTCCGCCTTGGCGTACTCCTCGATGAGGTGCCGGATCAGGGCGCCCTTCGGGTGCCACAGTACGAGGCCGCCTCCCACGTTGTCCGAATCGGTGCTGAAGAGGTCCAGGTCGCGGCCGAGGCGCCGGTGGTCTCGGCGGTGCACCTCCTCGAGGTGGGCCAGGTACGCCTCGAGATCGGCCTTTGTCTTCCAGGCCGTGCCGTAGATGCGCTGCAGCATCGGATTGTGCTCGTTGCCACGCCAGTAGGCGGCCGCGGTGGACAGTAGCTTGAAGCCGCTAGCCTTCACGTACCCCGTGTGGGGCAGGTGGGGGCCGCGGCACAGATCCGTGAAGGTGTGGTGGGTGTAGACGGTGATGGGCACAGCCTCGTCCACGGCCTCGCCGTTGTCGTCCACGTTGCCTGCCGCAAGGTCGTCGATCAGCTCGATCTTGTAGGGCTGGTCGGCGAAGAGGCCTCGGGCCTCGTCGGCGGTGATCTCCCTCACCTCGAAACTGTAGCGGCCCTTCACGATTTCGCGCATGCGCGCCTCAATCCGCGGCAGATCCTCAGGGGCGAAGGTCCGCGGGCGGCCTTCTTCGTCGACCCCGAGGTCGAAGTCGTAGTAGAAGCCGTTGTCGATCGCCGGCCCGATGCCCAGCTTGGCCTTCGGGTACAGCGCCAGGACCGCCTCCGCCATGATGTGGGCCGACGAGTGCCGCAGGCGGTGGAGAAACGCCTCTTGGTCCTCCTTCGGCGCCTCGGCTTTCCCGTTGTGATTCGACTGTGCCATGACCCTGCTCCTCGTGATCTCGTCACCCGATCCAAATGGGTTCGCCCAATTCCCCAGGCGACAAAAAGACCCTCGTCCGGGATAGGACGAGGGCGCCCGTGGTTCCACCTATCTTTGTCGCCTCAGGCCGGCAGCCAGTGGCTCCGGCACCCTCCGCCTAGACCAGACGGGGTTGGCGACCTTCATGGGGCCTCTAACGGGGCCAGACGGGTGCGCCTACTGGCCTCGGGCGTTCGGGCACCGGCTCGGAGGGGGTTTTCGGCGGGTCGTGGCCGGGGGGCGTTTCCAGTCGCGGCGCCCCTTCCCTGGCGGCCCGGGGCCTGCCTACTCGTCCTCGTCGTAGCAGTTTGGCTATGAAGTTGGCTATGAAGTTGGTGGCGGACCGGTGCCTGGCATGGCGGCCGGACCGGCCCCCAGGTGGGCGGTAGAAGACTCGAACTTCTGACCTCCACGATGTCAACGTGGCGCTCTAGCCAGCTGAGCTAACCGCCCGTCGAGGAGGCCATGTTACCACACGGGGCCGGGGGCCCAAAGAGCCCCTGCCGCCCGGCGGCCTTGCCCTCGTCAGGGGCTCCCCTTATGCTGGAGCGGCGACATGCCCCATCGAGGCCCCGGCGAAGGATGGGATTGCCTTCCATCGCCATCCTTCCATCGCCATGTTGGGGCTCGATCGACGACAAGGAGTCATCCAGCCGTGCGCGAATCAATTGCAGCCCTGTGTGTCCTGGCCGCTACCATTGGTCTGTCCGCCTGCGGCGGCGATAACGGCGGTGATGCGGCGCCGGAGTCTGTGTCCTTCGCCAGCCCGCCTGACGGCGCCACCGTGGTGAGCCCCTTCGAGGCGTGCCTGGAGGCGGAGGGGGTGGAGATCGAGGCGGCCGGGGAGGTCCATGAGGGTCACGGGCACTTCCACGTGATCGTTGATCCATCGCCGGAGGAGGAGGCCCAGTACACCGGCGGCGAGGAGATGACGGTTCCCAAGGACGCGACCCACATTCATCTTGGCGAAGGGCAGATGTGCACCAACATCGAGGCCGGCCCCGGCGAGCACGCGTTGCTGGCCGTGGTGGCTGGCGGTGATCACGTCACCCTGAACCCGCCCGTGGTGGACGAAATTCGAGTCACCGTCTCCCAGCCGGCGCCATAGGCACCACGGGCGCCACAGGAAGGTGCGCCGGGCTCTGAGGGGTCCCCTAGAGCCCGGGCCCGAATGCCGAAGGGGCTCTTCGGCCGGGTTCCTAAAGCCCGCAGCTGGCCCCGGCAGCGCCCGTGGGCTCCAGGAGGCCGCGGTCCGCCAGTTGCTGGTGGACCTGCTGGAAGCCGCTGGCCGAGGAGAACTCGGCGCCCAGAAGACGGCGGCCGTCCACGGCGGTGAAGTCGGAGCCTTCGACAGCCTTGAAGAATGTGGCTAGCTCCAGGGTCTGGGAGGTGAACCAGAAGGCGTTGGCGTACTTGGCGGCCTCGAACATCTCGTCGGTAGTGGCCCCCTGGGCGGCCACGAGCTCGAGGAGCCCCAGCATGGCCATGCCGTGGTTGCAGTCCGGAAACGCCGTGGAGTTGTCGCAGCAAGGCCGGTAGATGGCCGCCGCCACTTCTTCGACGTTGGCCTGCTGCTCCCTCGTCAGCGGCACAATCGAGGCCCTTGAGTAGACCTCGGTAACCAGGGCTAGACGACCCCGGGCACGGGGAAGGAGCTGGCCAAATCGTGGACCTCGGAGCGGACGCGGTCGATGGTTCCTTGGTCCTCCACGTTTTCCACCACTTTGGCGATCCAGGCCGCAATGAGGGCCATAGCGTCGGTGCCAAAGCCCCGGGTCGTGAGGGCCGGTGTTCCAAGGCGCAGGCCGCTGGTCACGAAGGGCTTCTCCGGGTCGAAGGGGATCATGTTCTTGTTAGTGGTGATGCCGGCGGCATCGAGGGCGGCCTCCGCGGCCTTGCCGGTGACCCCCTTAGGCCTGAGGTCCACGAGGAGCATGTGATTGTCCGTGCCCCCGGAGACGATGCGAAAGCCATGCCTCGTCAGGCCGCTGGCCAGGGCCCGGGCATTCTCGATTATGGCCTCGGAGTAACGTCGAAACGCGGGCAGGCTGGCTTCGTGGAGGGCCACGGCCTTGGCGGCGATGACGTGCTCCAGGGGGCCGCCCTGCCATGTGGGGAACACCGCCCGGTCGACAACCTTTGCCAGTTCGCCCTTGCACAGGATCATGCCGCCCCGGGGGCCCCTGAGGGTCTTGTGGGTGGTGGTGGTGACCACATCGCTGACGGGCACCGGATCCGGGTGGAGGCCGGTGGCCACCAGGCCGGCAATGTGGGCCATGTCCACCACGAGCCGGGCGCCGGTGTCCCGGGCGATCTGGGCGAATCGGTCGAAGCGGATGAGCCGGGCGTAGGCGGTGGCCCCGGCCACGATGGCCGCCGGCTTGTGCTCCCCCGCCAGGCGCGCCACTTCGTCGTAGTCGATGAGCTCCGTGTCGCGGTCGACGCCATAGGCCACAATGTTGAAGATCTTGCCGCTGAAGTTCACGGGGCTGCCGTGGGTCAGGTGGCCGCCCTGATCGAGGCGCATGGCGAGGATCGTCGCCCCCGGCTTCATGAGGGCCCAATACGCGGCGGCGTTTGCCTGGGAGCCGGAGTGGGGCTGCACGTTGGCGTAGTCGGCGCCGAAGAGCCGGCACGCCCGGTCCCGGGCCAGGTCCTCGGCGGCGTCGATCCACTCGCAACCGCCGTAGTAGCGCTTGTGGGGCAGGCCCTCGGCGTACTTGTTCGTGAGCACTGACCCCGTGGCCTCCCGGACGGCGCGGCTGCAGTAGTTCTCGCTGGCGATGAGCTCGATGCCGTCGCGCTGGCGCTCCTCTTCGTGGCTGACGATCTCGGCCAGGGCGGGGTCCACCTGGGCCAGGGGTTGGTCCAGGGTCGGTAGGTAGGTCGGGGCTGGGGTGTCGGCTTCAGGAGTGGCGGCCATGATTGCCCTTCGGTGGAGCGCGGTGGTGGCGGCTGAGGGACCACGTTATACCATATGGTGGGCCCTGGCGTCAGACGGATTGAGGTGAGAGACTAACCTTGCGCTGCCCGGGCCGCTGGGTGACGACGATGGGCCCAGGAAGGCCGCAATTGAGGGAGGCGGAGGCGGACCGACGGTGACGGTGGAGCGAGACCCAGCCCTCGACATGGCCCGGTTGCGGGCCGCGGCGGCGGCAATTGGCGTCGACCTGGGGGCCGCGCATCTCCGGGCCATGGCCGAGCACGCCGAGGTGCTCGCCGCCGCCAACAGCCAGGGCAACCTGACCCGGATCACCGACCCCGGGGACGTGGCCGTGCGCCACATGGCCGACTCCTTGGCGTGCCTGGCAGTCCTGGACCCGCGCTTCACAACCCAGGATGTCTCGGAGGCGGGCCGGTCGCCGGGGGGCCCGCAGGGGGAAGATCGGTCGGTCGTGGGCCCGGCGGTGGTGGATGTTGGCTCCGGGGCCGGCTTCCCGGGGCTGCCCCTGGCGGTTGTCCGCCCTAATTGGTCCTTCACCCTGGTGGAGGCCAATCACAGAAAGGCGGCTTTCCTCGGCCGGGCCGTGGGGGCCCTGACCCTGGGCAACGCGGCCGTGGTTGCGGGCCGGGCGGAGGAAGTTGGCCACGCGCCGGGCCATCGGGGGCGCCACTGGGTGGCGGTGGCCCGGGCGGTGGCCCCGCTGGCGGTGCTGGTTGAATACCTCCTGCCCTTGGTGCGCGTCGGAGGCTGGGCCGTCTCGCTGAAGGGCACGCGCCCCGGGCCCGCGACAACCACATACGCCGTGTCGATGGAGTCCATAGTGTACACTCATTGCGTGGTGCGCCACC
>CAZXNP010000077.1:0-8056 GCA_964642035.1 uncultured Anaerolineales bacterium
CCTCGAGGTGCACGGTCACAGAACCCCGTATCACCCCCCACCCCCAAGCGGCCAGGAGAAACTGAAACCCATCGGTGAGATTTCGCCCGACCCCCTCGCCCCCGGCCAGCCCCACGGGCCGGGCCGCCTCAAGACGGGCGCTCAAGGCCGGCCTGTGGGCCGCCTGGAAGCCCACGTCGCGGCGGCCGTATGCCCAGCGCCCTCCGACGGCCTCCTGCAGGGTGTCCAACAGCCGACTCACCGGACAGCGCGCCTCGACCACGAGGTCCATCAGGAATAGGGCCGCCAGGAGGCCATCCCGCTCGGGCAGCCCCCGGAAGGCGAAGCCACCGGACTCCTCGCCGCCTATCATGGCGTCCGTCTCCAGCATCTTCGGGCCCACGTACTTGAACCCGATCCCCGTCTCGTGTACCGGCACCCCGTACCGCTCACCCAGGAGATCGAGCATCGCCGTCGTGGACAGGGTCTTCACTATGGCCCCTCGGTCGCGCCGCACCTCGAGGAGGTAGTAGGCCAACAGGCCGTACACCTGCAGCTGGTCCACGAATCCCCCGGCCTCGTTGTATAGGCCGATGCGGTCCGCGTCCCCGTCGTTGGCGATGCCCATGTCGGCACCGATGGCCCGCACGTGGTGGCCCAAGGCGTCGGTGTTGGGGGGAATGGGTTCCGGGCGAGCCATGTCGGGAAAACCCGGGTTGGCCACGCCGTGGATGGCGTGGAAACGGGTTTCCGCCCCGGGGCCGAGGAGCCACTCCAGCCAGCCGATTCCAGCTCCCCACATCGGGTCGTAGGCCACGCGCAGGCCCGCCGCGGCCAGGCGCCCCAGGTCCACCTTGGCCGCCACATAGTGCCTGTATGCTGGGGCCGGGTCGAAGGCCCGGACAGTTCCTTCCGCCAAGGCGCCTTCCAGGTCGACCCGCGGAACGTCTTCCCCCGGGGCGGGCAGCCGAGCCACCAAATCCTTGAGGGCGCCGGGATCCAGGGCCGCGCCCCGGGCATCTCGCACCTTGAAGCCCATGTCCGACGGTGGATTATGGCTGGCGGTGAGATTGATGGCCCCAGCCGCCCCCTTGTCCAAGATGCTGTGGCTGATCACCGGCGTCGGGGTGGCGCCGGCGGTGATCCACACCGGCACTCCTTCCCCGGCCAGCACCTCGGCGGCCGCCTCGGCGAAAGCCCGGGCCAGGAACCGGCGATCGTGGCCCACCACTACCCCGGCCTCGGCGCCGCCCTTGGCCTTGAAGTACAGGGCCGCTGCCCGGGCCGCCCGGCGCAGGTTGGCGAAGGTGTACCCGTCGCCGATTCGGGCCCGCCAGCCGTCGGTGCCGAAGCGAATGGCCTCGGTCACGCCGTCTCCCTCGCGGCCGCCAGGGCCGCCACGTCGGCGTCCACCATCCGATGCACCATTTCCTCGAAGCCCACTGTCGGCTCCCAGCCCAACTCCGCGGATGCCCGGCTGGCGTCCCCCACCAACAGGTCGACCTCGGCCGGCCGCATGAAGCGGCTGTCCTGGACCACGTGATCCCGCCACTCCAGGCCGACCCGTTCGAAGGCGGCGGCGCAGAACTCCTCCACCGAATGGGTGACGCCTGTGGCCACGACGTAGTCCCCCGGCTGGTCCTGCTGCAGCATCAACCACATGGCCTCCACGTAGTCCGGCGCCCAACCCCAATCCCGCCGGGCCTCGAGGTTGCCGAGGGGCAGCTCCTTGGCCAGGCCGAGGTGTATTCGGGCTGCGCCGTCGGCGATCTTGCGGGTCACGAACTCGAGGCCCCGGCGGGGCGACTCGTGGTTGAAGAGGATGCCGCTGACGGCGAAGGTGCCGTAGCTCTCCCTGTAGTTGACCGTGATCCAGTGGCCGTAGACCTTGGCGACGCCATAGGGACTGCGGGGGTGGAAGGGGGTCGTCTCTCGCTGGGGCACCTCCCGGACCTTCCCGAACATCTCGGAGCTCGAGGCCTGGTACACCTTGATGTCCTTGTTCACCGTCCGCACGGCGTCCAGGATTCGGGTCACCCCCAGACCAGTCACCTCACCGGTGAACACGGGTTGAGCCCAAGACGTCTGCACGAAGCTCTGGGCGGCCAGGTTGTACACCTCCTCGGGGGCGTACTCCGTCAGCACCCGGATGAGGGAAACCTGGTCGAGCATGTCGCCGGATACCAGCTCGATCTGGTCCTGAATATGGGCGATGCGATCGAAGGTCACCGTGCTGGTCCGGCGCACCATGCCCACGACGCGATACCCCTTCTGCAGCAGGAACTCGGCAAGGTACGAACCGTCCTGGCCGGTGATACCGGTGATGAGGGCAGTTGGCATGTCAGGTATTCCTTAGGGCCGGGGCTGACCCACGCGGGCCCGCCAATCATCCAGGACGTCGGCCAGAGTCTGCTCGAAGGGGATCGATGGCGACCATCCGAGGCTGTCCTTGGCGGCCGATGCGTTGCACAGGGTGCGGGGCGTCTCCGCTGGTCTCAGTCGCGCCGGGTCGGGCTCCACCCGCACGTCGGCCCGAGCGGCGGCCACCATGAAGTCCACAATCTCTCGAATGGCATGGCTTGTCCCGGAGCCAACGTTGAACACCGCCCCCGAATCCGCCTTTTCCGCCGCCAGGCGGTAGGCCCACACCACATCCCTCACGTCGGTGAAGTCGCGTTCAGCGGTGACGTCGCCGATCATCACCACGGCCTCCCGCAGGCCAGCCTCGATCTCGGCCACCTGGCGCGCCAGGCTGGCGGCCACGAATCGATCGTCCTGGCCTGGTCCCAAGTGGTTGAAGGGGCGCAGGCGCACGACGTGCAGGCCGTGGGAGCGGGGGTACTGCCCAGCCAGCAGGTCCTGGGCCGCCTTGCTCGTGGCGTAGGGGTTAGTCGGGGCCAGGGGTGCCGTCTCGTCCACCGGTAGTGCGCCGGGGTCCACCGCCCCGTAGATCTCATTGCTCGTCACAGCCATCACCCGGGCCTCCGGGCGCAGGTCGGCCACCGCCTCCAGCACGTTGAATTGCATGCGCACGTTGGTCTCGATGGTGTCCCAGGGGTGGCGCCACGCCTCCGGCACGAAGGACTGGGCGGCCAGGTGAAACACGACGTCCGGCCGAGCGGCGGCAATTACTTCGCGCACCTCTTCCGCCACCGTGAGGTCCACGCGCACCGCGTGGGCGGACGCCCCCTCGCGGCGCGCCTGCTCCGCGGGGAGGTACGTGGTTCCCCAAACCTCCCAGTCGGTTGTGTCCGAGAGGTGCTGGGCCAAGTGGCCGCCGGCGAAACCGCCGTAGCCGGTGATCAGAGCCCGCACGGGCCGCCCTCGATGGTGGAATCCTCGCGTCGGAAGGGGCCGAGCCCCGCTGGGGGGGCGCCGCCGAGGCCCGTGGCCCGGGGACGGGATCGCGTCCGGCAGGGGCCGGACGCGGCGGCCGGATTCTAGCGAAGCCCCTCCGCGAAGGCAACGAGGGCCCGAAGTTCTGGCGCCTGAGGGTCTTCACCTGCTATCATGGGTCGTATCACCCATGCACAGAGCCCGTAGGCCGCTTGCCGCGGCCCTCCTGTTTCCCCTCTTGGCCCTTGTGCTGGTCGCCCTGGCCCCTCCGGCAGCGGCCCAGGGCCCGGCCCTGACCCTCATGCTGCCCGTGGGCCACGATTGGGTCGGCGTGCAAGGCGCCGGGGCCACGGCGCCCCGAGTGCGCGTTGTGGGCACTGACGGTCAGGAGAAGGCGGCGACGACGGCCACGGAGCGGAACGAAGACACGTGGTTTGCCAGCCTCAACAACGGCCGCGATACCGTGCGCCCGATACTGCTCCAGACGGGAGATACCGTCGAAGCCGCCGCCGGCCCCAGGTCGGTGTCGGCGGTGGTGCCACCCCTCGTTGCCCGGGCCGACGCCGCCGCCGATCAGGTCACCGGGGAAGCCCCTGGCTTCAATGCCCTGGCGGTGCAGGTCCACAGCGACCCGGACTGGTTCGGCCCCACCCCTGAGGCTGAGCCGACCTTCGTTTCCGTGGGCGGTGGGGGCCGGTTCACCGCCACCCTGTCGGCCTTCGACTTGCGGCCCGGCACCTGGGGCGAGGTGATCGGTGAAACCAGCGCCGGCCACGTCGTGCTGGCGTCCTTCGCCCCACCTTCCCTGACCGTCCTGTGGCATGAGCCCTTGGCCCTAGCCCGCGCCAATCCCACTTCAGTGGCCGAGGCAGTGGTGACGGCACCGGACGGCACCGTCATGTTCCGCTCCGGGCCCGCCGTGGCCCTGGGCGGGCCCTTGTTCCTCGTGCCCTTCTTCGACCCGGATGACCTGGAGTCGGAACCCTACCGGATCCAGGTGGGAGAGACGGTAGCCCTCGAGATCGACGGTCAGCCGTCCCTCCAAGGCCCCCTGCCCTTGGTGACCGTGGGCATCGACGCCCTCGGGGGGCGCTTGACTGGCATGGCTCCGCCGGGGGCCCGCATCAAGACCAGCCTGGTGCCTCGGGATGGTGCCGAGGTCTTGAGGGGCACCACCGTCGCCGCCGGCGACGGCACGTGGCAGGCGGATGTCGAGGCCGTTGCCCTGGGCACCGAGGCGATGGCCGAGATCGTGGCCTATGCCGGGGGCGGTATCGCCCACGTCACCCAGGGCCGCACCTTGGGGGCTCGATTCGACCTGTATGGCCACCGGGCTTCCGGCGTCCTGGCGGGCCGCGGAACGGTGGAGGTGGAGCATCGCACCTCCGCCGGCGCCGCCGCGGGCCGCGCCTTGGTGGAGTCCGATCACGCCGGGGCCTTCGAAGCAGAGCTCTTCGAGGCCCCTGGCCGTCCAGCCACCCTGAGGCCCGGGGACACGGTGGTGACAAGGCCGGCCGTTGGACCGGAGGAGGTGTGGACCGTGCCCGGGGCCACCGCGGCCGTCGACGCCAGCCGCCGATTCTTGTCTGGCACTGCCCCCGCCGGGGCGATCGTCGCGGCCGAGGTGTATACCCACCCCGTGGGCATCTTCATTCCGGAGCCATACGAAGGCCCAAGCGTGGATCTGACGACTATCGCGACCGAGGGTGGGAAGTTCACCCTGGCCTGCGTCGAGGCGGACTGCGTCATGGAATACGGCACCCTGACGGTGGGGGACGGTCGCACCACCGGGCGCTTGCTCTGGTTGGCGGCGCCCCTCACGGGCGTCGACGTGACCCGGGCCGCGCTGTCCGGCCCGGCCACGGCGGGCGCCGAGGTGGTCGTGGAGCTTCCCAGCCTGGCTGAGCCCGTGACGAAGCGCACCTTCAGCCGTCCATCCCTGGGCCGGGGCTTGCCCCAGTGGTCGGTGGACGCCTCCGACGTGTACACGTCGGGCATTACCGCCGGCGACCGCCTGTCCTTCTCGGTTGGGGACCTCAGGTATGCCGCTCGGGTGCCCAGGCTGACCTGGGAGGCGGACACCGCCGGCGACGCGGTCCGCGGCACCGGGCCACGGGGGCGGCCAATCGTCGTCGTCGCCATACCGCCTCCGGGGGATACCACTCGAGATCCCCGGGACGCCGTCGTCGAGATCGGACCCGACGGGCGCTGGGCCCTACACTTCGAAGGCTTCGACCTCCAGGCGGGGGACGCCCTCGAATTCTATCTTCCGTACGAGGGCTTCTACATGCATTGGAGCGTCACGGGCATCGAGGGCAATGACCCGCCCACGCCCACGCCGTCGCCTACCCGGGTGGCCGCAACAGCCCGGGCATACCTGCCTGCAATCTCCATCCCCTAGGCCACCGTCGGGGACACCGGCCTCGAGCAGCCGGACCCGGCCGCCGGGGGGCCGGCGTGGCCCCCGACAGCCGAGGGGCGGCGCCAGCGCCGCCTCCGAGACGGTCAGCGGCATCGTGGAGCGCATCACCTGGCGCGCCGACGACGGCTTCACCGTCACCCGGGTGACCCCCGATGAGGGATCGGCGACCATCACCGTCGTGGGACACCTCGTGGGGGTTCAGCCTGGCACCCCCCTCGAGCTCGTGGGCCGCTGGGTGCGCCACCCCCGCTTCGGGCGCCAGTTCCGGGTGTCGAACTTCCTGGAGAAGATGCCCGTGTCGGAAGATGGCATCCGCCGCTACCTGGCCTCGGGGGCGATCAAGGGCGTCGGCCCGGCGACGGCGGAACGCATCGTGGAGCGCTTCGGTGTGGAGACCCTGCGGGTCCTCGACGAGGAGCCGGCCCGGCTGGAGGAGGTGAGGGGCATCGGCGCCGTGACCGCCCGGCGCATCGCGGCCTCGTGGAATCGCCCCGATCCGGCCCGGAAGGCGATGATGTTCTTGCAGGGCCAGGGCATCGGGGCGGGGACAGCGGCCCGAATCTACGGTGAGTACGGCGACGGGAGCGTGGCCGTTGTCAAGTCGAATCCGTACCTGCTGGCCCGGGAGGTCAGGGGCATCGGCTTTCGGACCGCGGATGCCATCGCGCGACGCCTTGGCCTGCCCGTCGACAGCCCGGACCGATTGGACGCCGGGGCCCTTTATGCCCTCGAGGTCATGGCCGACCGAGGACACACGGTCCCACCCCGGGAAGAGCTCCTGGACCTGGCGTCGTCCCTCCTCGCCGTGGATGCGGCAAAGCTGGCGGACTGCCTCCCGCGGCTGGAGCGGACCGGGGCCGCCCAGGTCGTGGACGGCCGAGCCGGGCTGCCCCGGCTAGTCCGGGCCGAGGCCGGCATTGCTTCCGGCGTGGCGAGGCTGCTCGATGGCGAAGAGGGCACCCTTGGCCGCTTTGCCGGCGCCGGATGGGAGAAGTTGTTGGACCGGGTTCAGGCCAGCCTCCCCCACCCCCTGGCCCCCATGCAACGCACCGCCGTCCGCACCGCCCTCACCAGCAAGGTGGCAGTTCTCACTGGCGGTCCGGGCACCGGGAAGACCACCACGGTGCGGGCCATCCTGGCCCTGGCCCGGGGCCGCGGGCAGAGGGTGGCCCTGGCGGCGCCCACGGGCCGGGCGGCGAAGCGCCTCGCCCAGGCCTGTGGCCAGAAGGCAGCCACGATTCATCGTCTCCTCGAGTTCGACCCGGGCGAGAAGACCCTCTTCCGCCGCGGTCCGGACCGGCCCGTGGCCGCGGACCTGGTGGTGGTGGACGAGGCGTCGATGATCGACACCATGCTCATGCACGCCCTCGTCCGGGCCATGGCCCCGACGGCGCACCTGCTGCTGGTCGGCGACGCCGATCAGCTTCCGTCGGTGGGCCCGGGGAACGTGCTGGGGGACCTCGCCGCCAGCGGCGTCGTTCCCGTTGTGCGCCTGGAGACGGTGTTCCGCCAGGCCGCCGGCAGTCACATCGTGGTGAACGCCCACCGAATTCACCAGGGCCTAGTGCCCCGATTCCCAAAGAAGAGCCGCGATAGCTTTCTATTCCGCGTCGACGACCCGGCGGCGGCTGCCCGGATGGCCGTCGACGTGGCCGCGCGGCGGATCCCGCGGCGGTTTTCCCTGGACCCCCGGGCCGACGTGCAGGTGCTGGCCCCGATGCACCGGGGCCCGGCGGGGGTGGCGGCCCTCAATGACGCCCTCCAGGAGACCCTCAACCCCCCGCGGCCGGACCGGGGCGAGGTGTCGATCGGCGGGCGGGTCATCCGGGTGGGCGACAGGGTCATGCAAACCGCCAACGACTACGCCAAGGCAGTGTTCAACGGCGATCAAGGCCTGGTGACCGAGGTCGACCCCCAGACGAGGGGCATGAAGGTGAACTTTGACGGTCGCCTGGTGTCGTACTCCGGGCGTGACGCCGACGCCTTGACCCTGTCCTACGCCTGCTCGGTGCACAAGAGTCAGGGCTCGGAGTTCCCGGCGGTGGTCCTCGTGGTGGTGCCCGCGCACTACGTGATGCTGCAGCGAAACCTGCTCTACACCGCTGCCACCAGGGCGCGGCAGCTATGCGTTGTGGTTGGCTCCCCCAAGGCCTTGGCCACGGCGGTGAACAACGACCGGGTGGCGGAGAGGCACACGGGCCTGGCCGACAGGCTGCGGGCCGCGGCGGGGGCATCGGGGGGCGGCGGCCCCCGGCGAGGCTACGGGAGTTGGCGGCCGCCGCGGGGGCGGGGCGGCCGGCGCGCGCGCCCCGCCCGCCG
>CAZXNP010000078.1:0-7889 GCA_964642035.1 uncultured Anaerolineales bacterium
CCGCGCCCGCGGCACGACGCGCCCCCCGCCCCCTTCTGGGCGGAGACGCGGCGGGTGCGCGAGCGTTTCGACATCGACGCGCAGGCGGCCGGCTGGGACGAGCGGGCGCCGGCCTTCAACGAAGCCCTGGCGGAGATCTGGGCCCGGCGCACCCCCGGTGCCGAGCGCGTGCTGAGCAACTACCTGTGGCACGAGATCCGAGCGCGCCGGCTGGGCGAGGTGCACCGGCTGCTCCGCGGCCACGAAGAAGCGGCCCCGCGCCACCGCGCCCACGCCGTGGCCCGCCGCGATGAGCGACCTCACCCTCGCCGGGGGAAGGGGCTCCTTGCCTGGCAAGCCACCCAGGATCGGCGGCCCGGCGGCATTGAGGGCCTTCATCCTCCGGTAGTACGGTGGGAACGGCGGCGCGCTGGCCAGAATGCCCTCGACAAAGGCGTCCTCGGTCTGGGGAGCCAGATACGGGTTGGCGAGGCGCTCGAAGCCCAGGGTGGAGCTGCCGCGGCCCCCCATGCCAGCGCCGCACATTGAACCGGCGCCGTGGCCGGGATGGACCTCGAGGCCGTCGGGGAGGCCCGCCAGCTTGGTCTGGACAGATGCGTACAGGCGTCGGGCCAGGCCGTCCTTCGCCTCCTCGCCGAGGAGGTCCGGACGACCAAGGGAGCCCACGAACAAGAAATCCCCCGAGAGCATCAGCGCCGGCGTGTCAGCGGCCCGGGAGATCTCGTAAACCAAATAGCTCAGGTGTTCTGGGGTGTGCCCCGGCGTGTGGCTGGCCTCGATCACCACATCGCCGAAGACGAGGCGATCACCGTCCCCCGTTGGCCGATGAGGAAAGGCCACGTCGTAGACTTCGCCATCATCGTACGCGGACAGGTGCAGCTCGGCGCCGGTGATTGCAGCCAGCTCCCGAGACCCGGACGCGAAGTCGGCGTGGATGTGGGTCTCGAGGACATGGGCGATTCGAAGGTTCTCGTCCCGGGCGATGCCTGTGTAGGTGTCCACGTCCCGGCGCGGATCGATCACGGCGGCCTCGCCGGCGCCGGGGCAGGCGACAACGTAGGAGTACTGGCTCAAGCCCTCGTCCAGCACCCGGCGCAGAATCATGACTCCGCCCCCACCTTCGGCATGTTTGTCCTCAACTGGCGAGGGCCAAGGCTACCCCAAGCCCGATGAGGCAGACAACCGGACTCCTAGGAGCCCGGGTCGGGAGGCGCCAGGGCCGGCAGGAACACCCGGACAAGGGGCCAAACCTCCGCTGTGGGCGACGCGCCTTGGGTTGGCCCCGGCGTCGCGGTTGGGGACGGCCTGCCGGTTGTCGGCGTCGGAGCCCCCGGCGGCGGACCGTTCACGGCCGCCGTGAAGCCGTCGATGTGCAAGCACTGGGGCCCGGCAGCCACCGCCCAGCGAGGATCGGCGGCAACGCGTCGAATCGTTGTCTGATCCCCCTGGGGGGCGGTCCGCTCCAGGCGCAGTGTGTCCTCGGCCAGGACGAAGCCCCACTCCGCCGAGGCGGCCTCGACCACCCTGCCGCACAGCCACGCACTTCTCGACGGCGACACGTTTGCCATGCGCCGAGCGATGACCGGATCCGTCGACGATACCCATAGGCCGTCACCGGTGGGGGTCTCTCGAATCCGGTAGCTCTCGAGCGGGGAAGGTGTGGCCGTGCCTTGGGTGCCCGTTGGCGTCGGGGCCGGGGTGGCTTCCGGATCGACCATGAACCACGGACGGCTCGCTGCATCGGACTTGAAGAAGCCCAGCAGCAACCCCGCGACTTTGTCGCGACCCGACTCCGAGGGGTGGGTTCCGTCAGCCGCGAAATCCTGGCACGCCCATGTCAGCCCGTCGCTCCTGGGCTGCAGCCCGTTGGCCCACAGGTACGGCCCCCACAGCAGGAGGGGCGCGGCGCCACCCGGGCCGGGGTCGAGATCTGGGGCGCCGTCGATCTGGGCCTGCACCAACCACTTGACCGCCCATCCGGAAGCATAGGCGAAGGGCTCGGGATTCAATGCCGACGACGCGTATCCGGCGTATGTGCGGCTGGAAAGATAGAATAGCTGCAACTGGTCGAAGCGATCCGCCGCGACCCGAGCGATGGCGCCGAACTCCTGTTGCAGCTGGCGAGCGTGGTCGACCGCGTCCCCCGTCGGCCGGGCATCAGCCTCCTTCATCCAAATGATCTGCACCTGATCCGCCGTCGCCCCTGCCGTGGCAAGGCGCTGGTCCACGACATCCCAAAACCGCGCCGCCGGGTCCTGGATCTCGGCGGCGGTCTGGCCACCCTGGGCTCCGTCCACCAGGAGCACGGCTGGGTTCACCTGGCTGTCGGCGCCGGCGACAGCCATGAACCGCTGGAACTCCTGGGTGGTGTTCGACATGCCCACCGACAGCACCACGACACGGCCGCCCGGAGCCGGCTGGCCTCGATCGTCCAGGGGCACGATTGCCCTGGACCGGGCAATGGCCATGGCCATGTGTGCGCCAGGGACCACGTTCTCACCCCCAGGATAGAGACCGCCCTGGAAGCCACGCCAAACGTCAGGGCCCAGGTCCGATATGGGTTGCAGATCCACCTGGGTCCCGGAGCAATCCGCACCCGCCACAGGCGCCGGCTGGAATCCGAGAATGCCGGCCGCTGCCAGGGTGGCCGCGCCCACAGCCGCTGTTGCCCAGATGCCGCCGTGCTCGCTATACTGCGCCATATCCTAATCTCCTCGTCCACCTTGCATCTGGCACCTGCCTTGCAATGGGCGGCGCCGGAAGGTGCTGCCCATCCATGGCCTTTCAAGACAGCGGTCACCGATACATAACGCCTTTGACGGCATTGGGGGAAGACCCCGAAGCCTGGGGGGGATATGGCGCCGATCTTAACGCGCCGGCGTATCCTCCTCCACTACGCTATACTCGTTCTTGGGCACTCTTCGCCGGAGGACTAATCCCTTCGGTATCACCTGTCCTCGTGGCGGACGGGACATCCCTCCCCAGGGGGACGTCAGAGACTGCGATAGGATCATGAGCCACCCCACGGCCCCACCATGGGGAACGGCGGTTTCGGGGGACGCCAGCCCCGCCTTGCTGCGTCGACTCATTGACGCCAGCATGGTGCTGCACGCATGCCGTGACGTGACCGCAGTCCTTCACCATGCCGCCGTCGCTACGAAAGACCTCACGGGAGCAGACACCGGCGCGGCATGGCTTTGGGACTCGGCCCGCGGGCGGTTCACGCAGCGCGCCGGGGCCGGTCCCGGGGCCGACGAGATGCCGGTGGCCTTCGCCCGCCATGTAGTGGCGGAGGGCCACTGTGCGGTCGCCCCCGACGGTCGGGGGCCCCTGTTGGGTAAGAGCCCTGAAGCGCCCGTGTCCGCCATCGCCGGCATGCCCGTGCCGGGAGACGGCGAGGTTGTCGGAGTGCTGATGGCGGCCAATCACTCAGGGCGAAGCCTGGCCGATGCTCCCACCACCATGGCGCCCTTGGCCGGGTTGGTGGCCTCGGCGGTCAGGAGCACCCGCTACATGGCCAGGCTGCGCCAGACGTCGGACATCCGCGACCTGATGCTACGTCTGGCCGCCCACGAGGTTCGGCGGCCTCTCTCAACGATGAGCGCCCACCTTGAGCTGCTCGAAGACAACATTCCAACGCCCGGGGGCCGAGAAGAGCTGCTGGCTCGGATCCGAGAGGCCGTCGACGACATGAGCAGCCTCACCGAGGACGTGCTTGGATATGAGCGTCTTGTGGGTGGCGCCCCCCTCACCCTGGCCACCTTTGACGTGAATGCTGTCGCGCGGCGGGCCGTTTCCAGAGCATCGCCCCGAGGGGTGTCCGACATTGCCGACGAACCACTGCTGGTGGTGGGCGACGAGCGCTTGCTCACCGACGCCCTAGTGAACCTCGTGGACAACGCCTTGAAGTACAGCCCAGACGACTCGCCCATTGAGGTTCGATCCTGCCGGATCGGTGACGATGTCATGATCAGCGTGAGGGATGCCGGGCCAGGGATCAGGCCCGACGACCACGACCGCATCTTTGAGCCCTTCGTGCGCCTGCCGTCGGCAGCTGGCGTGCGCGGCACGGGCCTGGGTCTCAGTTTCGTGAAGGCCGTGGCAGAGGCCCATGGCGGACGGGTGTCCATCGAGAGCTCCCCCGGGAAGGGAGCGCTCTTCACCGTGCACTTGCCGGCCGGGGCGGCCACCGCTGGCCCCTCCGATGGCGGTCAAGAGACGGCCACTGACAGTTGCGCCACCGCCGCCGAGGCCGGCCCCCAGGCCCTCGGCATGGGCCCAGGTTGAGGCGCGCCCACCCAGAGAAGGACCGGCCCCCAAGGGGAGCCGGTCCTTCAACTAGCGGTGGTTGCGAGTCGGATCGGGGCGCCGAGGACGTCCCCAGCCAGGGCTCCTAGGACCCCTGGCCGCCAGGTACTGCGGGCTCCTCGCCGAAGCCGTAGCGCAGGAGATAGTCGTGGTTGTTGGCCTGGCCATGGCAGCCGATGCAGCCGCCCACGGCTCCCTCCTTCGCCACTCCGGACTTGCCCTCGGCGGACTTGACCCAATACCAGTCGTTGGCATCCGGGTTAAACCCGTCGACCTTGTACATGACCGTCAGGGCCGCCACATCCCCGGGTTCCGCCGGGTCGGTGGACATGTAGTTCTCCTTCACGATCATGCTCCCGGCGGGGAGCGCGCCCGCGAAGGCCGGATCGGCGGCGGCCTCCAGGGCGACGTCGTTGACAAAGATGCGCACCACGTTGCCGTGGGGCTCGCCACTGACGAGGTAGTTGGAGAAATCGTTCCACTCGTCC
Organism: uncultured Anaerolineales bacterium; assembly: GCA_964642035.1. Classification (GTDB taxonomy): domain Bacteria; phylum Chloroflexota; class Anaerolineae; order Epilineales; family Epilineaceae; genus CAZXNP01. Next base: position 4,797 of record CAZXNP010000078.1, read on the forward strand.
GTGGGCCAGGTGCCCCAGGCGCTGTAGTCGTTGGTGGCCGTCACGTACTCGACGATGGAGTCGCCAGTGGCCTCGGGCATGTCCGCCGGAGCGGCGGCCTCTTCGCCACCGGCGGCCTCCGCACCACCGGTAGCCTCTTCGCCACCGGCCGCCGCCTCGCCGCCGGCGACCTCTTCGCCACCGGCCGCCTCTTCGCCGGTGCTGGGTTGGGCCGCCCCGCCCGTATCGTCAGCGCTCGGGGCGCATGCCGACAGCGTCAGGATGGCGACCACGGAGATGCTCAGGACAGTGAGCAGCTTTCGGTGCATCATCTCGCTCCTCTGGTAGATGATCGGGTGAGAGTTGCAGGCCTGCCGGGAGCATCCCGGCTCTACGACGGCCGGACTTCAAGTTCGAGGATTTGCATCCTCGGCAGCAGGGTGCCGTCGGAGTCTTCCGCCGGATCAGCACCCACCCCGTAGGCGACGACGACGTCGCCCACCTCCGCTGGAAAGGGACCGCCCGCCAGGGTAGTGTCGAAGCTGGCAAGGAGATCCATGGCCTGAGGGCCGTCGCCAACCCGCAACCTGGCCCGAGAGAAACGGCCTGCCCTATCCAGCTCCACGACCTCGCCCGTTACCCGCAGACTCACCTCGTCGAGGCGGTCCATCATGAGGCCCAGCGCCATCGCGTCCAGCTCGGGGAACCGTCTGTCGAGGGCGGCGACCGTGGCCGCGGCGGGGGCTTTCTCAACCGCCGCGGCAGCCTGAGGCTGCGGCAGGCTGGTGATCCAGGCGTAGATGTCGCGCAAGTCATCCTCGGACACGACGGCCTCACCGAAGGGCGGCATCTTGTCCCGCGGACGCCGCACCTGTTCCTCGACGGCGGAAAGAGCAAGGCTGGTGCCGGCCAGGGTCGGCCCGAACTGCCCCCCCGCCATCGCGCCATGGCACCCAGCGCACGGCAGGGTGACGAAAAGGCGCTGGCCGCGGTCGCGATCGCCGGGCTTCACGGCCTCAGCCGTGCCGCTGGAAGAGCTACCCAACCGTTGGGCCTCGCTTACACCCCCCGGAGAGGAACAGCCCACGGTGGCCGCCCCCAGCAATAGCCCGCAGGCCAATGCGAAGCCCGGGCGCGACCGGCGGGGAGCGCCGGCCGGTTCACTCAGGTGGGAAAGGGACAAGGGCAACCGGCTCCAGTGGCCGACGGCAAACCGCCGACCGGCGGGGAGGACAACGCCCCTCCGACGAGGCCGGCGTCCGCTATCTTACGGACGCAAAGCCGCGCCGTACGCCCCGCACCACTGCCGCCACGCCCAGGGCGACCATGGCCGTCCACACGACTCCGAGGACAGAGAAGCCCGCGCCCCCGTGGCGCACTACCAAGGCCACGGCGAGCAGGGCGGTGGCCACCTGGCCGGCCAACACGCGCCCGGGTTGCAGGGGCGCCCCCGACGCGTCATCCACGCTGTGTTGGCGACGCGCTCCAGCCACCACGGGGAGGAAGAGCACAACGGCTGCCATGGCTGCGGCAAGGGTGATGGGATCGACGCCAGGCGCCGGCGCCGATGCCGTGGTGCCCGGGCCCAGGGCACCGGAGGTCTGAAGTTGTTCGACCACAGACAGGGGCAGGCGAGGGTTGTAGCTGAACGCCGCTTGGGGGCCCGGCAGATCGCCGGCCGGGCCGGGGCGCATCAAGGTCGCCGCCGCCACGGCCGCTAGACCGGCCCCTAGCCAGGGTCCCGATTCTCGCCCTGCGGCGGCCGCAGCCAGCATGAGCACAGCGACGATGCCGGCCGCGGCGTCCCGCCAACCGGTATACGCCAAACCCCCCACGAGGGCAGCAAGAACGACGTAGTCGAGGGCAACCGGCCTACGACCGGTGGAGCCATTGAGGGCCCGCACCGACATCAGGAGCGCAAGTACTGCCAACCACGCCGGAAATCCCACTACCACCACGAGGGGTAGGGCCAAGGCCGCGGCCCAGAGGGCCGCAAGGGGATGATCTGGATCCAACTCGCGGGCCACGGCCCACGCCAGGAGCGCCGCCACCCCCGACGCGGCCGCCGATGCGGCCGGCGCCACGACGGCAGCCCGGGGATCGACCCCCACCACCACCGACGACCAGAGGCCGCCAAGAACCGCCACAATCAGGGCCAGCACAAGAAGCGTCCGATGCAGCGGATCGGACACCTCGAAGCCCCTGGCCAGTCCACTCACCTTGCCGGGTGCATTCATGGGCCGGCATTATGATCGCCGCGGCAACCTCGGGCAACGCTTGGCTACCGCGTCCCTTCGCCGGGCTCCCGAAGTCCGGCCCTCGTGAGTCCTCGCCCCTGGAGTAGCCCATGCATTTACCGGCCCTTGGAAACTGGGATTCGACCCGATCGGCCCTGCGTCAGGGTCTGCGGGTCGTGCAGGCTGTGCGGGAGTCCGCCATCACCCCCCTGCCAAACGCGCTCCACTACAGCCTCATTCCACTGCCGTCCGGGGCCACTTCTGGCCCGCTGCCGGATGGAGGAGAGCTGCGGCTGGACTTCGGGGCGACGGCCATCGTGTACCGCCGCCAGGAGGCCGAGGTGTTTCGAGTGCCCCTGGCCGGCCACGACCAGCCGGGCCTCTTGGACGCCGTGGTCAGTGCCTTGGCGGCAGCGGGGGCGCCGGCGGATCCGACCCGGGACAAGATCGCCGGGGCAGGCGAGCTGGTGGCCGATGGCCGCAAGGCGGCGGTGTACGCGGAGGTTCAGTGGCGGATGCACACTGTGCTCGCCCTGGTGAAGTCCCACATGTTGGGGTACCAGACCCCCGTGGCTCTGTGGCCCCACGGCTTCGATCTCTCGACCCTCTGGTTCGCATCGGGCACTGACGAGGGTGCCGACCCCCATGTGAATCTGGGTTTTTCCCCGGGCACCCCTGACATCGGCGAGGCGTACTGCTACCTATACGCCTGGCCCGCCGTCGACGCCATGGCGACGTCTCTGCCCCGAGGCATGACATGGCAAGAAGGCTGGTCCACACCGGGGGCCGTCCTGCCCTTCGACGAATTCGCCTCGGCCGCCGACCCCGAGGCGGTTGCCCACGACGCCCTCTCTGCCACCTTTGAGACAGCGGCTCG
>CAZXNP010000079.1:0-7849 GCA_964642035.1 uncultured Anaerolineales bacterium
CGCGGATCACCCCCGCGCCCCCCGTCGCCTCCCCGGCGGTGCCCGCCCGTTCCTCCGCCGCCACCAGCATCGCCGGCCTGGCCTCCGCCGGGCCCTGGCTCCACGTGGCCGCCGTAACCGAGTACGCGCTGTACAGGGCGGCGGCGGGGGGGGGCCTCGAGGCGATCGGGGCCCTGGATACCTCGGCCCAGGGGGTGGCCATGGGGCCTGTCGCGGCCCAGGCGACGCCCACCGCCACCAAGGTCGGGGCTACTGCCACTAACACTCCCACCCAGGAGCCGGCCACCGCCACCCCCACGCCCACGATGGCAAACACGATCACCGCCACGGCCACGAGGCGCCCACCCTCACCGTCCCCCACTCCCTCTCGCCCCGCCGCCACCCCCACCTCCGGCCCGGAGTCCGTTTGGGAGCGCCACGACCGGACCTCGGGACCGGTGCCCTTTGATGCGGTCCGCTACGTGCGCCAGACGTCGGATCGCACCGTGTGGCTGCGGTTGCGCCGGCCCCAGGGCGGGCCGGACCGGGTTCTGGAAAGCGCGGGCCAGAGGGTGCGGGTCTACGATGGCCTTGCCGCCGCCGTTGAGGCCCGCTACCCGTCCATCGTGGCGGGGGGCACAGTGGCCGACTTGTGGACCGTGGACGAAGCCCGCCGGGTGTGGGTGGGGCCGGAATACTTCGACGGCCGTCGTTGGCATCGCCTGGCCGTGGATGAGCGTCAACCCGGCGGCAGCCTCGTCCACGACCAGCGGTCCCTAGTGGATTCCGAAGGAATGGCGTGGGTGCCATACCGCGCCACGGTGTCTTGCCCAGATCCCCGGGGCTGCAAGCGGGTGGGGCTTCGGGTCTTTGGCCCCGAAGCCCTCGAGGGGGAAGTGGCAGTGGAGGTGGTGCCCGATGCCGAGGCCTTCGGCGTGGATGCCGTGGAGTTGGTGCCAGGGAGCCGGGGGGCGCCCCCAATCGGGTCCGGGATCTCCCTGGCAAGCGAAATCGATGTCTCGCCTCCGGCTGAATCGGCGCCGGGACCGGACCAGGTGCCGGGCACCGACTACGTGGTGACCCAGAGGAAACTGATGCTCCTGCCCCAGGGACAGGAGGTGACCTACCCGCTCCTGGAGGTCTCCGCAGGGTCCACCCAGAACGCCGGCTACGCCACCGCGGCCACGCTGCGGCCCGACGGACGGCTCCAGGTGTTCACGTGGATTGAGGACCACTCGAGCCGGCCGGACCTCACATGGCGCATCCTGGCCAACACATGGAACGGGGCGGGCTGGGAGACTTGGGACATAACCGACGAGTGCCCCCTGATCCACGACGGGAACGAGGAGTTCATGCGCGCCACCGCTGCGGCCTACGGCCCCGACGGCACCCTGTGGCTGGGCTCCAGCCTGGGAGAGCTCGCCTTGTGGCGGGCCGGCGCCTGGGTGGCGCACTTCACCCCCCAGAACAGCCCCCTCCTAGACGGGCGCCCCGTCACCGACGTCATGATCACAGACTCCGGCGGGGCCTGGATCGTGCAGCCCGGGGCACTCCTTACCTACGGCGCACCGGGATTACTCACCCCAGTCATCACCGCCTTCCTGCCGGCCGCCCACCAGCGGTAGGGGCGCCCTTTACCACGCCCCGGGATCGATATCCAGCCAGTCGGTGTTGTACTGCCAGTACCACAGGGCCGCCACGCTGTACCACATCGCCCGGCGCACGGTGACCGCCGAGGCCGAATCCCCGGTGCCGTACTGCCAGGCGTGCATGGTGCTGGCAGAGCTGCCCGGGGCTGGGTCGGTGCCAATGCACGCCGAGTTCTCCACGTCGGGAATGAAGCCGTAGTCGTTAGCGTACAGGTCGAGGATGGCGGCCACCTGATCGTGGGCCATTGTGTACCACGGGGCAAGGACATCGGTGCGATACACATCGAAGTCTCCCTGCTCCCCGGGGTCGGGGGCAGCCAGGGGATACCTGGCCGCCGCCAGGCGCATGAAACCGCCGTAGGCCTGAATCTGCTCGTTGAAGGCGCCAAAGCCCCCTTCGTCCACCAGGTACGGTGAGTCCGCGGCCGTGTCCCGGTCGTACAGTCGCCGCCATGGGACACCGGCCTCGCCGCGGCACGTGACCTTCGCCTCGGCCACCGTGTCCGCCGCCAGGCCGCCTTCGGGATCGCGCCACAGGTATCGAAACGCCGCCGGCGAAGGGTCGTCGGCCGCCACAGCCAAGGGCACCCGGCGTACCGTGGCCGGGTTCGGAAACAGGCTGGCATCGAAGGCGAAGCAGGCGCCATCGGCCGGATCGTCGGCGCCAGGGACATCTGGGCAGCGGTTGAAGGCGGACTGCATCAGCCACACCCAGGCGCCGAACTCGCCGACGTTGTTCCGATACTGGGTGTCGAACAGGGACGGGCTCAATCCGGCGGCGGGCTTGTCGGCCAGGACGTAGGCGAAGAGCAGGCCGGCGTAGAGACTATTCGGCCCCGGCACGTGGTTCTCGATGCCGCCGGGGTACTCCTGCCTGTCGATGGGCCACATGTCCCCGGCCACCGCCGGGGCCCCGGGCAAGGAGTCCATTTCCCCGAGGCTCGTGCGCCCGTCCTGGGCCTCCCCGTCATGACGGCCGCCGCTCAGACTTCGGATGGCTCGCACGTTCCCGTCTGGGTGCAGGGCCCATTCCATGTCGTCGTGCTCGCCGGCGCCGCCGTGCCAACCGCTGACGCCGTAGCCCAATCGGGCGGTGATGGCATCGTAGGCCAGGCTACCGATGCGCCGGGGCCGGGCGTTGGGATCCGATGGCGGCAGTGGCGCCAGACCCGCCAGGAGGGCGGCCCCGAGGCGCGCGCCCACGTGGGTCCACAGCCACTCCTCGGCGATGGAACCCATGTTGGTGGGCCCGCAGCTATAGGGTGTTACTACCCCCGGGGGGGCTCTATCGAGGCACGACGTGGCGCCATAGTACTGGCCGAAGGGGCTCTTGGTGCCCCCAGGGCCAGCCCGGGCAGCGGCGTCAAGGCAGGCCTGAAACTCGGTGGAACCGGGGGCAAAGCGGCTGTGGCAATACCACTCCCCGGGAATGGCATAGTCGGCGTCGAACCACAGCCCGCCGAAGGGCCCGCCCGTGAGGTAGGCCGGCCGAAGGCTTGGTATGGCCTCGCCAGCCACGACGAAGTGGTCGGTACCCGTCCAGGCAGGGTCACCGGCTGCCGCCGAGGCGTAGTAACTGTCGCTGCCCAAGGGGGCAAAGCCCGCCGTACGGGGCCCTTCTGGTTGGGGCGCCATCCATTCCCACCAGGCACGCTGGACCAAGCCGGCCACCAGGGCCAGGGCGTCGGAGCGATCCTGGGGCGAGGCCCAGGCCCCCAGCTCCTGTACCGCCTGGATGGTGCGCACGTAACCGGTGGTCAGGGCCCCCACGGATCGGGTCAGATCGGCCTGCATGACGGGATCGGCCCGGGTGTCGCGCATTAGCCTCACCAGGGCGTCGCGCATGTGGCCCTCGTAGGCCCGCACCATGGCCCGGTGATAGCGCTTGTTGTGCCGGATGCCGGGCCCCGGTCCGGGGGTGTAGGCCGCGTCCACGGGGGCGTCGAAATCGTAGACGAAGGCGTGGTAGAGGGCGTAGTAGGCCGCCAGGTTGATGAGGGCCTCATTGGCGTAGTAGCCCCGGGCGGCGTCGAAGAGGGGCAGGCCGCCGTAGTAGGTCCAACCCAGGGATCGGGCCAGGCGCCGGCCGGTGCAGTCCATGAACTGGCTGTCGGTGGCGGCACTGTGGCAGGCGGTGCCAGGCCCGCCGTACAGCTCCCACAGGGTGTCAGGATCCTTGGAGGACGGGGCCTTGTCCATGTCCCACTCGGGGGCCCGGAGGAAGTACGGTGCCCCCGCCGTTGCCTGCTGGCCGTAGAAGCCGGTCAGGAGGTCGCGAACGCCGTCCACCAGGTCCGGGGCCGGCCACACCGGCGGCGAGGGGGCGCCACGGGCGGTGCCGGGGCTGAGGACGGCCATGGTCACTACCGCCAGGACCGACCATCGGCGGCCAAGGCAGCCTCGGCCGTCTACGGAGCCGACGTGCCGGGACAAGAGTTGGGTGGGCGATCTCCGGCGGTGGCTATCCATGGCCGCCATGGTACCGCCCCTGGCCGCCAGGGGCGAGGCTATTCCGCTGCCACCACCATTGTTGGGCCGGCGGGCTAGCCCCCGCGGCGGGTCGTGTCGCCCGCCCATAGCCGCCGCCGGATGGCGATGCCGCTCAGCATCAGGGCTGCGACCAGGGCCACGGTTGCTCCCCAGCCGCCCCCCGGGCCGTGAGCCGTGGCCCCACCGCCTGTCTTCGGTAGCTTGGGCAGCTTGCGGGTCGGCGCCGGCGTCGGGACCCTCGTGTTCCTCGACTCTTCGGTGGCGGTCGGGGTCTTGGCGCTGGCCGTCGGGCTGGCGGTGGTGGGCACCGTGGCGGTTGAGGTGGGGGTGATGGTGGGGGGCCCGGTCGTCGGCGTGACCGTCGGCGGCGGCGTGGGCGTCGCGGTGACCGTCGCCGGGGCCGTGGCCGTCGCCGAGGCAGTAGCGGTAGGTGTGGCGGTCGCCTCCTCGGGTCCGCACACGATCTCGACGTCGCCGAGGCCGTTTGCCTTCCCGAAGTTCACCTCAGAGGTGAAGTTGTAGATCTCTTCCCGGGCGGTGTTGGCCCCCGTCTGGTCGTTGAACCAGTAAGCCCCGCCCGAGCTAATGCGCAGCGGGGCGAGGCCGGTGGTCACCACCACGTCGGCCTTGGTGACCCGGGCCAGGCCGCCGAAGCCGGTCTCGTCATGGACGCCGGCGTTGGGGCCGAAGTCCTCCGGGAAGTACTCAGGCGTGGTCTGGGCGTCCCAGGTGTCGCCGTTGTAGTGGGCCAGGACGATGTCGCCGGCCGGGATGCCGGTGCCCTCCCCGGGCGGATTGCGGCCTCCGGGGTCGAAGAAGGTCATGTCGCCGTAGCGGTCGCGGAAGCCGAGAATCATGTCGCCGTTGTCGGCGAACTCGATGTCGGTGAGCATCGGCTGGGGGTAGACCCCTAGCTGCCCGGGTCCGATGGCGTTGTACCCATCCTTCCACGGCAGCCAGCGGGCCGGCAGGTTGGCGACGGCGTCGCCCCGGGGGAAGTCGAGGCTGAACTGGGTCACGAGGCGCACCTGGGACCCATCGGGCTCGGTCTCGTACACGTACGCCGCCAGGTCGTCGCCACTCTGGGACGCGTAGGCCGAGTGCACGACGCCGTGATAGAGCTTGCCCCGCCAGAACTTCAGGGCGAAGGGCCGTGCCTGGCTGGCCCAGTCCTCGTGGACCGACCCGATCTCGATGGTGCCAGCCAGGGCCTTGTCGGCAAGGCGGTAGCGGTAGATTCGGCGATCGAAGAGGTTCATGGCGTACAGCTCGGTGCCGTCGCTGTTGATGTCCAGGTCCCCGAGGCCAACGACTCCGGCGAAGTTCCGGGCCGCTGTGTCGGGCCAGTAGTTGCCGGACCGGTCATGGTGGTCCGTGCCGGCATTGGGCACGGTTTGCCATTGGCTCACTTCCCCCGTGGCGATGTCCACGCGGTAGATCATGCCGGGGCCGCCCGGGCCGAAGGCAGTGCCGCGCTTATGGTAAGCGCCCACGAACATCGCGCCCTCGGTGGGCACGTACGCGATGCCGTAGGTCGAACCCACCAGGCCTTGGTTGGCCACGACGATGTGTCCGCTGTTGTCCGGAGTGTCGCGGTAGGCGACCAGGGCCGGCTCGTCCGGCAGGAAGCCCTGGGCGTAGCAGGATGTCACGAAGTAGGGATTGGAGCCGCTGCACGCGGCCTGGTATGGGGTCGGTTCCTGGGCTTGCGATGCCGTGGATGCAAGCAGGCCGGCGGCGGTCGCGGCGGCGGCGGCAAGGATGGGGGCGATGGGGATCGGTCGGGGCATGACTCCTCCGCTTTGAGATGACAAGGCGCATCAGGGCCGGCGCTCGTGGCGAGGCCCGTTGCCACCCGACACGATCCGGGCGCCGCGTGCCCGCAACACGCGCAACCACTAGTTGATTAACGCCGGCCGGCCGTCGACGAAAGAAGGCGCTCCCCCGGGGGACCTTGGGGCCAGTCCCCCTCCCAGGCGCCCTTGGTCAGATGCGCCTCCGCCCCTCGGTTTCCCTTGGGTGCCTCACCGTCACGTTCATCGTGGCCGGCGCCAGGGACCTGACCCGTGCGGCGGAGAGTGCCCGCACTGTCTCCCCGCCTTTGGCCCCAAGGAGGCGCACCCTCACCACTGCGTCAGCCGGCAGCCTCGTCAGCTCGGAGCGCAGGCGGTCGACCAGGGTTTCCGGCCGCAGCTCCTGGGCGTCGATGTCGATCAGGAACATGGGGCGCGCCGGCAAGCCGTGAAAGGCGATTTGGCTAACCCGGCTGCCCTCGCCTGGCCGTGGCGCCACGGTGAGGGTGACGTAGCCCTTCTCCTCCCTCCTCTCGGCGAAGGAGGTGCGCTCGACGGAGCCGGGGTAGATCACCGGACAGGCGAGGGGGCTGCCCCCCAGGTCGCGCCTCAGGACCTGGCCGCGGTGAATGTGCCCGGCCAGGACGGCGGCGAAGCCCTGGGGGATCGCCTGGCCCGGCACCACGTCCCTGCCCGACCGGAAGGTGTAGTTGGAGGCGCCCACCTGTGCCCCCTCGACTGCCTGGTGGATGCACAGCAAGCGGACGTCGGCCCTGGCGCCGGCCCCTCCCGATGCGCCCGTGGAGGTGACGAGGGCATCGAAGTCCCGGGCCGCCCTCCTGGCGAAGGGAAAGCCGGCCACGGCCACCCGGACGCCGCCCACGTCTAGGGCTACGGTCATGGCCTCGTGGAAGACGTGCAGATCGGGATGAGCCGAGAGCAGGGTTCTGGGGATCTGCGACCCCTCGTGGTTGCCTGGCACCAAGAACACGGGCACGCCGAGGTCGGCCACCCGAGCCAGGGGCTCGAGGGCCGCCTCCACCAGGCCGGCCGGCACCCGGCGGCGGTAGAGGAGGTCACCGCCGTGGACCACCATGTCGACCTGGCCGGCCATGGCCGGCGCAAGGGCCGCCTGGTAGTTGGCCATGAAGTCGTAGCCCCGCCGCCGACGCTGAATCCGGGGCCGTCGGGGCAGGTCGAAGCCGATGTGGGTGTCGGCAACAAGGAGGACGCGCACAAAGCCAGGGGCCTCAGGTTCACCCCGGGCCCCCGGGGTCCAAGATCTTGACTTCGTTGCCATGGCGAGTATTCTACTAGCAGCGACGGACGCACTTGTGCCGGTGCGTCTCTGTACCAGCGAACACCAAGAGGTACCAGGCCGACTTGTCAGCCCCCTCTCCGTTTCTCTGATATCGTCGCGGGCGTGGGTGAGGGATTCGTACCCGGCCCACGGAGGCACGCCCGACGCGGGGGCTTTGACCGCGCAGTAACGTAGTCGGCAGGTGCGGTGAAGCCGGACTCCGATTACGAGAGCACAATAGGAGTGCGGTAAGTGCGTACCACCGGTACCGTGAAGTGGTTCAACGACAGCAAGGGCTTTGGATTCATCAAGCCGGAGAACGGGGGCGAGGATTGCTTCGTCCACCACTCGGCGATCCAGGGCGAGGGGTTCAAGACGCTGGCCGAAGGCGAGCGGGTTGAGTTCGACATCGTCCAGGGTCAGAAGGGTCCCGCGGCCGAAAACGTCGTGAGGCTGGCTGTCTGAGCCGTCTTCGCTAGACCGCGAACGCAGAGACGAGGCCGCCCCGGCTTGACCGGGGCGGCCTCCCTCGTGGTGGCCCCCGCGGCGACCCAGGTCCTCACACGGGAGCGCAGATGAAGGCGCTCGAGGCCCATCGCCTGGAGCGACGGCTCGTCGACCCGCCGACCGCATTCACG
>CAZXNP010000080.1:0-7845 GCA_964642035.1 uncultured Anaerolineales bacterium
TCGCCGAATGCCGGTCCAACATGGGCCAGGTCTCCGGCCACGACCAAGAACGTCTCGGCGTCGGTCAGCAAGTCGGCCAGGGCTCCGGACGCGGCGGCGAAAGCGGGCCCGGGCCCGTCGGTTGCCTCAGTCTTCCCCACCGCTGGTTCGGGCAACGGGCCGCACAAGATGGGAACCAGTGGCACGCTCCGGCCGGCCAGGGCCTCCTGAAGCCACACCACGGCCAATTCGACAGAGTGCTCTGTGGCGTGGTGCAACTCGTCGGCGAAGGCGGCCTCGTCCCCGATGGCAGCGGCCAGGGAATCCACGGCCTCGGCGTCAGTCTTGAGAACCCCCAAGGGCGTCGCGTAGTGCTGCCGGGTGAGGGTCACAGTCCCTGGGCGGCCCATGTGATCGGTACCCAGGATAGCAACGCGTTTGGCGGCAGACAGCCCCTCCCGGGCGGCATCCCACACCCTGGCATACACGTGGAGGCCGCGGGCGAAGTCGATGTGGGGGCAGAGGATGCCTGCAGGCTGCCGGTCTGTTGCCACCACCCCATCCGTCCCTGGGAGGGCCCCGGGGGGTTGCCCCATGCCACGGGATTCTGTCCCAGACCCTCCGGGGCCCGCATCCACGGAGCGACACCGGGCCGCCGCCAGATCCCGGCGCAGGGCATCCGGGTCGGCCGGGTACGCGGCCCCCACATGGGCGGGGGGCCGCTGGGGTGCCTGTCGGAATTCGTGCAAACGCTCGGCCAGGGCCAACTGGGCCCGAGGCCCCTCGAGGAAGAAGGCGTCATCCAGGGTCAAGAGGACCGTTTCGAGGTGGCCGGCGTCCAATGTCAAGCCGAAGCTGGTTGCGGCGTCCCTGAGGACAGCCCCGCGGTCCCGGGTGCCATCGAGGAGGGACAGGATGGCGGTCACGGCCGCCGGCACCGCCAAGGCCTTGCCCCCCAAGCCGAAGGGATCCCGCAACACGGCGACCCGCCCATCGTCCCGGCGCATCCATCTGACATCCAGGGCCCGGAGCCGCGGGTAGGTGCCGCCGGCCGGACCATCCGCTGGCGTCGACTTCATGCCGCCGCCCCTCCCGGCCCTGGGTCGCCGTCGCTGTAGGGATACCCGACGCCGGCCAAGGCTCCCGACGGCGAGACCCCATCGGAGCCAGCGCGAAGATACAGATAGTGCACCAAGTCCCGGAATACGGCCGTAAGGGGCACCGCCACCAGAAGTCCGGCGGCGCCGGCGACCTGCTGACCGATGACGAGCACGACCATGATCGCGGCGGGGCGCATGGCCACCGACCGGGCCTGGACTCGAGGAGTCACGAAGAGGTTGTCCACCTGCTGAATCACGATGAAGGCGAGCAATGCCCGGGCGGCCAGAGCACCGCTCACGCTGAGAGCCACGAGGGTGCCAACCACCGCCCCCCCGATGGCCCCGACGAAGGGCACTAGCCCCAGCACCCCGGCGCCGGCGCCAATGAGCAACGCGAAGGGCACACCGAGAGCGAAGAGGGCCGCGGTCGTTAGGGTCCCGAGGACCGCGGCCACCACCAGCTGGCCCCGGACATAGGCCGACAGGACCCGATCGGCGATGTGCCGCATGGCGGCCACGTCGGCCCTGAAACGAACGGGCACGATCCCCATGGCCCCGGCGGCGAGGCGGCGAGCATCCAGGAGCACGTAGAAGAGCCAGAAGGGCACCACTATCCAGGCCAAGAGCCATCCGGCGGTTCCGGTGACCGCTGCCAAGGCGGCCCGGGCCGCCAGCCGAGCCGCCGCCAGGGCCGATGCCGCCAGGTTGCCGAGGGCATCCGCCGACGTCAATTGATCCACCAGTGGGCGCAAGGCCGCGGGGGTCTCGGGTCGCCCCGTGAGGCCCACCAGTAGGGCCTCGTAGCGGGCATTGGCGGTGGCAACCAAGGCAGCCCCTCGCAAGTAGATCCGGGGCAGACTGGCGCCAAGGTCCAGAGCTTGCGAGACCAGGGGCGGCACCAGGGCCGCCGCCAAAGCCACCGCCAGGGCCGCGGCCACAGCGTAGACCACGACGACCGATCCGAGGCGGCCTCCGCGCCCCCGTGGCCACCGGCCTCGAATGAGGTCCTCAAGCCGGTTCACCGCCGGCAAGAGGAGATACGCCAGGACCAGTCCGACCGCGAAGGGCACGAGTCCGCCCCGGGCGGCCCACAGCACGGCCCCGACCACCAAGCCCCCCGACAGGGCCAGGGCCGGCCGCCCCTTGGCGATCGTCACCGGCTCCTCACGGCCGTGTCAGGGGGGGCTTCGCCCCCGGCATCACCGTCACCGCCAGACCGGAGGTCGTCCCTCCGGGCATCAACCTCAGCGGTGAGGTCCTCGGCCACCGCCGGCGCAATCACGCCACCCTGCTCCAGGGACTGAATCGCGGCCCGCTCAGCCCCCAGGGCCTCCCGGCGTACGACCCGTACCAGGCGCCGCGCCAAATCGGGCTCCCGGGCCAACAGGTCCGCGATCGCCTCCTTAGCCTCCTCCTCCCGGCGGGTCAGATCCTCCTCGACGGCCTCCACGGCCTGGGCCATCAGGGCCCCCTCCGCGCGCCGGCGCCGCACGTAGCGACTCACCGACCGGGCCGCCAGAAGCTGAGCGTGGTGACGCTCGTAGGCGGCCCGGGCCGGATCGTGGGCCGTGAGGCCCAAGGCCTTCATAACCCCGGACACCGTGGTGGCTTGGCCAAGCAGCGTGAACAGGACGACACCGAAGGTCATAGCCAGAAGTTGGGGTCGCTCGGCCATGGTTGCGGGCAGGCTCAGCGCCAAGGCCAGGCCCACGGCCCCCCGCAGGCCCCCCCAGACCATCAAGTGCAGGTACTTCACCGGCACGCCGCGCCGGAATGCCCCAAGGAGCAGGCCAATGCCGTACACCACCACCGATCGAGCAACCAATACGGCCACCACCCCCACCAGCACCGGCGTGAGGTACTGGCCGAGGGCATCGAGATGGACGCTGAGGCCGATCAGGAGAAAGAGAACCGAGTTAGCCAGGAAGGCCACATATTCCCAGAAACTGAAGAGCACGATGCGCGTGGTTGGCGACATGCCCCCGGTCCCGCGTTCGCCCTGCACCATCCCGGCCATTACCACCGCCAGCACGCCGGACACGTGGAGGCTTTCCGCCACCAGGTAGCTGCCGTAACAGAGAATCGTCGTGAGGGTGGTCTCCACCAGATGGTCATCGATGCGGCCGATGGCCTGGCTGGCCACGAAGCCGAGGGCCAGGCCGACGCCGACGCCACCGAAGGACACCCGGGCCAGGGACGCCCCCGCCTCCAAGGCAGAGAAGCGCCCTGCGCCCACGAAGGCCACCATCAGGCCGAAGGCCACAATCGCGGCGCCATCGTTGAAGAGGCTCTCGCTTTCCACCAGGGTCGTGAGGCGCCGCGGGGCGCCGAGGGCCCGAAACGTGGCCACCACCGCTACAGGGTCGGTGGCCGAGATCATGGCGCCGAAGACCAGGGCCGGTGCCCATGCCAGCATACCTGTGGCGCGCAGGATTCCGGCAACGAGCACGGCGCTGGCGAAGAGCCCCGGCACCGCCAGGCCCAAGATGAGGGCCAGGTCGCGGCGCAGGTCAACAAGGCGCAGGTGCAACGCCGCCTCGAACAACAGGGGCGGCAGAAACAGGGCCAGGATCACCTCGGGGCTCACGGTGACCGTCTCGACCAGGCTAACGCCGAGTTGGGATTGGGCGCTGAACCCGAGGCCGGCCAGCACAAGGGCCACGGTGTAGGGGAAACGCTGGCGCCGGGCGACTACCGCCACGAGGGACACGACGAGGAGAATGGCCACGACGCGGATCTCGGCCGCGACAATGCCGCCCATTTCCGTGGCGCCCGACATGTGGTTGGCACCCCCTGATTGCTGCGCGCGACGCCGGATCATACCACGCCCTACCGACGGCTTGACCACATCGGGCAAGCTCCTGACAATCGCGCCATGGAATCCAGCCTGGGGCAAAGCGGGCCTCGCCCGGTCCCCCCGGGGCCAGCTGTGGCCTGCGCCCTGGTGGCCCTGGCATTGGCGGCCTCATGTGGCCGGTCTCGACCGACAGCCATCCCGCCCGGGCCTCGGCCCCCCGACGACCACGCCGCCGTGCCGGATCCCAGGCACCTGCAGCCCCTGCCATGGAGCCTCTACTTCTTGCAGGCCGACGAGCTGGTGGCATGGCCTCGCCGGGGTGGCGCCTTCCGCGTCCTGGCCGGCCCCGACGGGGGCGATATCGCTGCCGCCTCGCGTGGAGTCGTGAGCGGCTTCGGTGTCTCGCCGAGGGGCCGCGCCCTCGTCTGCATCGTGGCCGCCAGTGGCGGCGCAGGGGTTCAACTGGTGCAGGTTGACCTGGCTGGTGAAGCGGCACCGGAGACGGCGTCCCTCGCCTGGTCGCCGACCCGCGGGGCGGGCCGGATCGAGGTGGCCTTGAGCACATCAGGCCAGAGCATTGCCTGGGTGGAACCGACCGCCCAGGGGGACCGGGTGGGCCTGTGGCAGCCCCCCAGGGACCCCACCGCCCTGGCCGACTGCGCCCCGGACCTCGGACCAGACGCCGGGTGCCACGACCTGATGTTCTCCCGCGACGGCTACACCTTGGCCTACGCCGACGGGGCCGGCCTCCACGTGACGCCGGTATTGCGCTTCGGCATGTACGCGTCGGCGCCTGCGCCCTTCGCTCCCGACGCCTGGTCTGGCAGCGGGGACCTTCTCCTTGTTCGCCGCGGCCGGAGTCAGGACAGCCCCCGGGGGCTGCTGTCGATGTTGCCCGCTGGCCCCTTTGCCCAAGCCACCAGGGAGGCGGCCGTTGTCCCGACGCCTACTGAGGCCGTCAGGATGCTGGACCCTGGTCAGAGGCCGGGAGAGCGCTGGACCCGCGCCTGGGCCGGCGACGGCAAGCTGATCAGGGTCAGCCCAGGCCCCCGGCCACGGGTGACCCTGGTGGACCCGGGCTCCCGCGCGGCCGAGGACCTGGCCGTTCCCGAGGCGAGGTCGGGCGCCGGGGCGACGGAACTGTGGCCCGCCGGGGTCCACGGCAGCGGGAAGATCGTCCTCGTGGCCCTCGTGGCGCCACGCAGCAACGGCGCGAGCGGCGTCTACAGGCTGGTCCCCGGCAAAGCGGCCGCCCTGGTGGCGCCGCTCACCGGGGCGGCCACGGGCAGCGGCGGAGCCTGGGCCGCCGGCGATGTGTGGTGGTCACCCGATGGGTCGACTTTCCTCGCCGGACGCGCGGATTCCGGGGGGACGGCGCCGACGTACGCGTGGCTCATCCTCGGGCGCACCGATACCGGAGCCGCGTGGGACGTCTCGGGGGTCCTCAGTGGCGCCACCGGCTTCAGGTTCGGGCGATGACGGCGGACCGAACTGCAGCAGCCCGGGCGCGCGTCGAGTACCTCCGAGAGCAGATCCGCCACCACGACTACCTGTACTACGTGAGAGCCACACCCGAAATCAGCGATGAGGCCTACGACGAGCTCTATTCCGAGCTTCGGCACCTCGAGGGAGAGTACCCCGACCTTGCCACTCCGGACTCACCTACCCAGAGGGTAGGAGCCACGCCCCTCGAGGCTTTTCGCACCGTCGAGCACGCGGCGCCAATGCTCAGCCTGGACTCGGACCCGTCCACCGAAGCCGTCGGCCGCTTCGACGAGCGCCTGCGGCGCCTCTTGGGAACGGAGACGGTGCGCTACGTCGTGGAGCCCAAGCTCGACGGGGCATCCGTCGAGCTGACCTACGTGGCGGGGCGTCTGATTCGGGCAGCAACCCGCGGCGACGGGTACCGTGGCGAGGAGATCACGGACAACGTTCGCACGATCCCGTCGGTGCCCCTGCGCCTGCGGGAGGAGTCCGTGGAGACACCACCCCTCTTGGCCGTCCGGGGCGAGGTTATCATCCCCATCGCCGCATTTGAGAAGCTGAACGAGGGCCTGGTGGCGAACGGTCGCGAGGCTTTCTCAAACCCTCGCAACGCTGCCGCCGGGGCCCTCCGGCAGCTGGATCCCCGCCTAGCAGCCGAGAGGCCCCTCGAGGTGCTCACATACCGCATCCTCGCCGGCGACGAGGGCATAGAGACCCAGTGGGCGGCCCTCCAGCGCCTCGCGGACTGGGGACTACCCGTCAGCGACCTGCCTCGGCGAGTCGACGGCATTGACCAAGTCATGGTGTACCACGCTGACTTGGCCGAGCGCCGGGACAGCCTCGACTTTGAGATCGACGGCGTGGTGGTCAAGCTGGACGATCTTGCGGCCCAGCGCCTCCTAGGCGCCACCTCCCACCACCCCCGTTGGGCCTTCGCCTGCAAGTTCGAGCCCCGCCGAGAGATCACCCGGGTCCTGGACATCGTCCCCAGCGTCGGCCGCACGGGAATCGTGACACCGGTGGCGCTGCTCCGCCCCGTGGATATCGCCGGCGTCACCGTGAGCCGCGCCACGCTGCACAATCGCCAGGAGGTGGCCCGCAAGGACATTCGCGCCGGCGACACCGTGCGGGTTCAGCGGGCGGGCGACGTCATCCCCCAGGTGGTGGAGCGCATACCGGAGGCGGGCCGCCCCCGGGGCGACGCTTTCGCCATGCCCCCTGTGTGCCCCTCCTGCGGCACCGTGCTCACCGAGCGGGGACCCTTCACCGTGTGTCCGAATCACTTGAGCTGCCCCGCCCAGCTGGCCGGTCGCCTTGCCCACTTCGGGTCCCGCCATGCCCTCGACATAGAGGGCCTCGGGGAAGAGACGGCCCGGGCCCTAGTGGACAAGGGCCTCGTCACCACCCTGCCAGATCTCTTCGACCTGGATCAGGAGGCGGTGGCGTCCTTGCCCGGCTTCGCCGAAAAGTCCGCGTCCAACCTGGTGGCGGCAATCGCCGCCGCCGGCGAGGTGGACCTTGACCGCTTCCTCTATGGCCTTGGCATACCAGAGGTCGGCCGGGCCACGGCCCGGGACTTGGCGGCGCACTTCGGCTCCATTGAGGCCCTTCGAAACGCCGATGAGGAATCGCTGGCGGCAGTGCCCGGCATCGGGCCCACAGTGGCCGAGCAGATCGCCACCTTCTTCCGGCAGCGCGAGCACGCCGCCGCCTTGGATAGCCTGTTGAACCGAGTCAGGGTGTCAAGGGCTCGGCCAGCCGCCTCCGAGCTTGCGGGCCTGAAGTTCGTGCTCACGGGCGCCCTCGAGTCCATGAGCCGTAGCCAGGCCAAGGCCCTGATCGAGGCCCACGGCGGTCGGGTAGTCTCGTCCGTCAGCGGCGCCACGGACTACGTAGTGGTGGGGGCCAACCCGGGTTCCAAGGCAGCCCGGGCCGCGGACCTCGGGGTGCCGATCCTGGATGAGGCGGCCTTCCTGAGGCTCCTTCGGGGGCGAGGCATTGTCCTTGACATTTCGCTTTCCTAATGTGACGCTTGGTTTTTCGAAGGGCGAGTGCTAACTTTCGCTCCATATGGCGAGCAGGACCGATCATCACCAACCAAGCCGACGGCTCCTCACGGTGTGCCCAGTGTGCTCCGGGGAGTTGGTGGTGGCGCGGTTGGAATGCGATACTTGCGCCACAGCCATCGAGGGCCGCTTCGGCACGGGGCCCTTCGGCAGCCTGACGGCGGAGCAGCTCGACTTCGTGGCCACCTTTGTCAGGTGTGAAGGGAAATTCACCCGTATGGAGGAGGAGCTCGGTCTGTCTTACCCCACCCTGCGGGGGCGTCTCCGGGACATAATTGCCTTGGTGGAACACGATCCCGCCGGTCGGGCCCCGGACGTGGGGGCCCGAGAGCGGCGCCGGATCCTCCGGGCTCTCGAGGCAGGCGCTATCGACGCCGACGAGGCCCTCAAACGTCTCCGCTGTCACACGGCATGCGGC
>CAZXNP010000081.1:0-7704 GCA_964642035.1 uncultured Anaerolineales bacterium
TGCGCTCGGCTCGCTCCAGCGTCGCCAGAGCGCGACGCTCAGATCGGCGCAGTGCCTGGCTCGCCAGTCGGAGGACGTGGAAGTGGTCCTTCTGCACCGGCACCAAGAACGGCGTGTCCAGCATGGCCGCAGCGTCGCTGGCTGAGCCGGGGTACCAGGTGGCAGCGTCCTCGGCGAGCCCGAGGATCCCGTGGCCGGTCTTCACTTGGTCCAGGCCGATGCTCACCGCCCAGGGGTCCCGATCTACCCCGTCCTCGACATGACCGCTGACGATGGCCAGGCTCTCGGGATGGACGGTCTTCAGGTACGCGCGGTCATCGAAGAACTTCTCGTCGCGCGTGGCGATGAACGGATCGACGGCCGACCAGTCGGCGGTATCCAGAACCGCGCCGGCCTGCCGCCCACGCCCGAGGCTCCCACCTGTTGGAAGACGCGCTCGGCAACGTCGTACACCATCTGGCGGCTCGCGCCGAGCAGGCTCGCCAACCGCGACACGGCGCCGTAGCGCTCCTGGCGTGGCAGCGCCACCAACGCCGCCATGAAGAGCCGGTCGGTCAGCGACACGTCGCCTCTCCGCGCACCCGTGACCGGCACTCCATGCCGACCAAGGTGCCGGCTCAAGGACTCCACCCGCTCGGGCCACGCGATCGACTCCGGGATCGCCGCGGGGTATACTGCCAGGGCGGAAATGGGGTCGGCGGCTGGCACGAGTACCGCAACCGGGCGATTAGCCTGTAATGACGGGCGTCTCGACGATCACAGCAACCGGCGGCATGAGGGCCTAACCTGTCGCCACGGCTGCCTGGAGGCTCGGGCTCTGGCAGGGGGTGGTGCCGGCTGGGATACACTGATGCGACGTCGACGAACTGAGTGACGCGCCTCCAGGCAGCCAAGCGCACTTGTGCGCGCGGCGGAACCCCGGGGACCACCTTCGCCTTGGGATTGCCGACCCCCTGGGCGACCCTGGCACCGATGCCGCCCTGCCTGCGGCCCCGCCGGGTCGGCCAGTGAGCGTCCGAGTGTTCATCGCCTGCTCCCTGGACGGGTTCATCGCCGGGCCCGGCGGCGATCTCTCCTGGCTCCCCTCGCCCCCCGAGGGTTCAGGCGAGGACTACGGCTGGCCTGAGTTCATCGCTGGCATCGGCTGCCTGCTCATGGGGCGCGGGACCTATGACGCCGTGGATGGCATGGACGTCGAGTGGCCCCACCCGGATCGTGAGACGATCGTGGCCACGCGCCGCGCCCTCGAGGGCCCCCCGCCGCGAGTGGTCGGCGCGGCCGGAGATATCTCGAGCCTCGTCGCGATGGCAAAGGAGCGGGCTGGCGATAGGGGCGTGTACATCGACGGCGGCAGCCTGATCCGCCAGGCCCTCGACGCCGGTCTGATCGACGAGCTCGTCGTGACGATCTGCCCGGTGATTCTTGGAGCGGGTCACCCGCTGTTCGCCGGAGTGCGACAACGCCGGCTCTTGACCCTGGTGAGTCAGCGCCGGCTGCCCGGCGGCGTGGTGCAAGTGACCTACTCGATGGCGGGCAACGCGTAGGTCGACTCTCACTCGAGCAGCGACACGGTCCTCGTGAGGAAGATGGGCCCGAAAATGAGGGGCAACCAGATGCCGATGGCGCGGCTGTGGCCCTCGAGAGCCCGGCGGAAACTGGGCGGCTACTGGCCACATGGGGATGCTCCGAGACCAGACTCCCAGGCCGTCATCAACTGCTGCGTGGCGGCGCTCCTCGCCTAGCGGCCCTGCCCCCCGGCGCCGACAGAGGGATCGCCTCCGCGGCTGTGTTGTCGAATCCCGCGACGATCATATAATCGTTTAGATGATTACCGCGCTATTCGTCGCAACCTGACGCCGTGTATGCCTTCAGCTTGACAGGCGACATTCAGGCTGATCTGGCGCGTCTGGCGGGCCTACGGCGCCGGCTAGACGCCCGGGGTGTACTGCCCCGCCGGTGGATTGGCCGGCTGCGCCGCGATCTCGAGGCCGACGCGGTGGCGGCCTCGACCTCGATGGAAGGCGTTCCGGTGAGTGCCCAGGAAGTCCGCCGCATCCTGGCCGGGGACCGGCCGCCGTCAGTCTCGGAGGGGGATGCCGCGCTGGTGGCCGGCTATCGGGAAGCCATGAGTTTCGTGCTCCGTCGGGCGGACTCCACGGGCTTTGGGTGGCACAGCGAGCTCATCATCTCGATCCACGACCGAGTAATGGGTGGCAACTTCTCCCTTGGCGCCGGGGACTATCGCCGCAACCACGTGTTCGTGGGCTCAGCATCACGCGGCACAGTCTACGCGCCGCCGACGCCCGAACTTGTACCCGGGTTGGTGGATGAGCTGGCCCGCTGGCTCAGCCGGGCCAACGACTGGCCTCCTCCGGTTCGCGCGGCTGTGGCTCACGTCCGGCTGGCCGGCATCCACCCGTTTAGCGACGGCAATGGGCGCACCGCGCGGATCCTCGCTTCTCTCGTCATGTATCGAGGCGGCTACCGACTGCCGGAGTTCACCAGCCTTGAGGCGTGGTGGGGCGGTCACTTGGACGACTACCATGGCGCTTTCGAGTGCCTGGGTGAGGCGTGGCGACCCGACGTCGACGTCACACCCTTCGTCCGAGGCCACGTGCATGCCCAGGTCGCACAAGTGGAGTCGCTGTCGCTCCGGCATGCCACTGAGGGCGCCGTTTGGAGCGCCCTCGAAGATGTGGTGACCGAAGACCTACCCGGTCCGCCGCGGATGACGGACGCCCTCTATGACGCGTTCTTCGGGCGCCGTGTGACCAACCGCTACTACCGAGGGCTGGCCGATGTGAGTGCTGCGACGGCGGCAAGCGACCTCAGGCGCCTGTTGTCGGCCGGGTTGCTGGCCGCCGAGGGCGCCGGCCGGACCACATCCTATGTCGGTACGGCGCACCTGATGGCGGTCGTCGGCGCGGCGGCGGGCATCGACCTTCCCCAAGCCGGCGCGTCGGTGGAATCCATGCGCGCTGCCCTCACCGCCGGGCTGGCGGCAAGGCTGGGAAGCGGCCGCCGCTGAAGGGGCGTGAATCGGGGCGGTTCAGAGACGACGGCGGTCTGTCCCGTGGGCACTGCTTGTAGAATAGAAGCTCGATGCTAGAATGCAAGGCCATGATCGCCCGTCACGCCTCCGCCCTCCTGCTGCAGCGCCTGGAAGCCTACCCGGCGGCGGCCCTCATCGGCCCACGCCAGAGCGGCAAGACCACCCTCGCCCGGGCCATGGGTGGCGTCTATTACGATTTGGAGCAAGAACCGGAGCGCCTCCGCCTGGACCTCGACTGGGACAAGGTTGTCGCCGGGCGCGAGTTGGTCATTCTGGACGAGGCCCAGGCCTGGCCCGCGGTCTTCCGGCGGCTTCGCGGGGCCATCGACAGCGACCGAGGGCGCACGGGGCGCTTCCTCCTCCTAGGCTCTGTATCGCCTTCCCTGATGGTCCAGGTGTCGGAGTCCCTGGCTGGCCGGCTCGCCCTCGTCGAGCTCACCCCCTTCCTGTGGGCCGAAGTGTCGGGGCAGGTGTCGCCCACCGATCTCTGGCTGTACGGGGGTTATCCGGACGGAGGCGCGTTGGCCCCGGAGCGGTACCCCCGCTGGCAGCTCGATTACCTGGCGCTCCTCAGCCAACGCGATCTCCCGGCCTGGGGCCTGCCCTCCAAGCCCCAGACCACGGACCGCCTGCTGCGGATGCTGGCGGCGGTGCACGGCCAGGTGTGGAACGCCTCGCAACTCGGCCAGAGCCTCGGGGTCTCATATCACACTGTCAACAGCTACCTGGACTACCTGGCTGGGGCGTTCTTGATCCGCCGGCTCCAACCGTACACGGCCAACATAGCCAAGCGCCTTGTCAAGCGCTCCAAGGTCTACTGGCGGGACACGGGCCTGCTGCACGCTCTGCTGAACGTGCCCGACCGGGACGCCTTGCTGGCTCAGCCCTGGGTTGGCGCAAGTTGGGAGGGGTTCGTGATCGAGCAGGCCATCGGCCGCCTGTCATCCCTCGGCCGCCACTTCAACGCCTACTTCTTCAGGACGAGTGACGGCCACGAGGTGGACCTGGTCCTCGACCTAGGGGATGAGCTCTGGGCCGTCGAGGTGAAGCTCACCACGGCTCCGGGCCCAGCCGATCTGGCGCGGCTGGACAAGGCCGCCGACATGATCGGCGCGGCGCGACGATTCCTGGTGTCTCAAACCGCGAGGCCGGCGGGCGACGATCGGCGCGCCTCCCTGGATCTGGCGTCGTTCTTGCTCCAGCTCAGTTGAGACCGGGCAGTTGCGGCACAACCTGGCCACCCTAGCGGCTGGCAGCCGCGGCTGCTAGGGTAGCCGCATGTGCCCCCCCGGCGGAACGGTCCGCCTCGCGCCTCTGTTCGGCGTGGCGGCCCTCGCGGCCGCGACCGTCACCGGCCTCGGCCGGGCATCCGCGGCGCCGTCGGCCCAGCCGGCGCCCCGGCAGCCCGGCGACTTCGCCATTGTCTTCACCCTGGGTTACGGCGGCGACCTCCTGCCCCAGGAGGCCGCGGCCTTCGAGGCGGTCATGGAGATGGTCGCCGCCGGCGGCTTCAACACAGTCCTGGCCAGCTACGAGGCCTGGCGCCTGCCGATCCTGGAGCGCCACGGCCTCAAGCTGATGGTGGATCTGCTGGACGAGCGCTATCACGTGTACCACGCTCCGGAAGCCGCCCAGGCCCTGGCCGAGTCGCTGCGGGGCGATGGTCGCGTCTGGGGCTACCATCTGTACAGCGACGGCGGCGCCCGGGTCCCCGGTCGCGACCGGGACGTGAAGAACCTTCACCGCTGGGATCCCACCCACCCCACCTTCGTCGGTTTCCGGCGCACCGTGGGCGCGACCCTCAACGATCTGACGGAGCCCGACGTGGTCGGCTTCTACGACTACCACTGGGTCCGGGACCGCTCCGTGCACTTCGCCGACCTGCTTCGATTCGGTGCCTTCGCCCGGGATCACAACGCGGCCCTGTACCGCTGGGTGTGGGTCCAGAACGGCCGGGCCGGCATCGGTAACCCCAACCGCAGCCGCTACACAATGACCACCTCGATGGCCCTCGGCCTGCGGGGGGCGCTGTGGTTCATCGGCCAGCAGATGATGAACACGACGTCCTGGGAGTGGAATCAGTTCGGCCTGGACACCATCGCCGTGAACCACGAGGTGGCGCCGGTCGGCCAGGCGATGGCGGGCCTCCGGTACGCCGGCCATGTGTCGAGCCCGACCACCACGACGCCCAACAACGATCCCAAGGAGCCCGGGGCGGCGCCCATTCCGCCGCCCCTGGCCGCCGTTCCCGCCGATCACTGGTTCCAGATTGCGGACGGCGAGGCGGTGGTGGGCATGTTTCGCGACGAGGCGGGCCGCGACCATCTGATGGTGGCCAACCACAACGCCTACGTGGCCCAGGCCATGACCCTCGCCTTCGCCCCGGACGTCACCGCCGTGGAACGCCTCGACCCCGCCGCCGGCACCTGGCGGCCCCTTGCCCTCGAGGCCGGCGCAGTGAGCTGGGAGCTCGGCCCCGGCTACGGCGACCTGCTGCGGATCGGCCGCAATGCCGCGCCCACTCCCGGCCCCCCCGGCCCGGGCACCACCTTATGGTTGCCGGCGCTGCCGGGCGGCAGCTCGATGATGAGGAACCCCGCGAAGGGGTCGCCGGTCACGAAGCGGTGGGGGTCCGTGGGGTCCTGCAGGGCCGTGCGGCGGAAGTGCGTGTACGGCCCGTCGAGGCCGGCCATCGGCATGTCGACCGACGCCGCGCCGTAGTCTGAGTACCGTCGCCAGCCGTACAGACCGAACACGTAGAAGGCGGTGTGATCCTCCTGATCGATCGCAATGCGGCCCGGCAACGGCGGCGGATTGGAATCCAGGAGGCGCCAGGTGTCGCCCCCGTCGGTGGACGCAAACAGCCTGTCGCCCCTGGAGGAGGCGTACAGCCGGTTGGGCTCGACGGGGTCAACGGCCAAGCCGTCGACCCACCCGTCGTATGGATCCCCGGCCAGCCCTTTCGCCAGCCTCGTCCAGGTCAGGCCGCCGTCGGTGCTCCGGCGAATGTGATCGTAGGACGCCACGTACAAGGTGCCGCCCGGAGCTCGCACTATGGGCCCGACGGCGATGGACCGGTGGGTGAAGCCCTCGATGGGGCCCTGCCACGTGGCTCCCCGGTCGGCGGACCGGTACAGCTCGGCGTAGATCTCGTCGGCCGTGACCACGTAGTTGGCCGCGGCGAAGGCAGTGCCGTCGGCGTTCAGGTAGAAGTCGGAGAACTGTCTGCCCGGACCCGGATTCAGGACCTCCGTCCACGATGCGCCACCGTCGGTGGAGCGAAGCACGCGCTCCAGGCCGGCCAGCACAATGTCCGGATCAGCCGGGTCGACCTGGATGGCGTTCGTGCGCGCCACCCCGGGCTCGTTGGCCCGGCACCGCCAGGCGCGCCCCCGGTCGTCGCTGCGGCAGAAGGCCACGCCGTACAGGCCGCAGTAGTAGACCTGCGGGTCACTGGCGCTGATGGCGGTCGACCGTACTTCCATCTCCGGCGGGAGCGTGCCGGTGATGTCCTCCAGGTCCGCCCCGCCGTTGGTGGACCGGTACAGCCCGGTGCCGGTCCCAACGTAGACCCGGTCGGCGTCCCTCGGGTCGAAGGCGACGCTCTTGGTGAAGAGGCTCTGGTGGGAACCCACGGCGTGCCAGCTCGTGCCCCCATCCGTCGAGCCGAACAGGCCCGCGTTGCTGGCAACCAGGGCGGTGTCGGGCTCCGAGGGGGCGATGTCGAGGTCCCACACGAGGCCCCAATCCGTCTCCGGCAGCTTCAGCCACGTCCAGTCCAGCAGGTCGCCCGTGACCTCATACTCGCCCACGTGCACGCCGCCAGGGTGCCCCAGTATGACTCGGTTGGTCTTCGCCGGGTGAACCGCAACAACGGAGCCATGCCGCAGGCCCTCGCCCAGGGGGGTGGCTCGATGCCAGTAGTGGCCCCCATTCGTGGAGTACAGGAAACCCAGGTACGGCGGCGCCGAGAAGAGGCGGCTTGGGTTCGTCGGGTCGATGGCCAGGGTCCAGGCGTCGTTGCCGATGTCACCGGAACCTCCCGACGACGCGATGTGGGTCCAGGTCAGGGCGGCGTCCGCGTCGGCATCGTGGGACTCGTAGATCCCGCCGGGACAGCGCGACGTGACATGGGCGGCGAAGATGTGCCGGGAGTCTTGGGGATCGACGGTGATGCCGACGATGCCCGGCTGCGGGCAGGCGTCGATTCCGCGGCTGATATCGATCCATCCCTCGCCTAGTCTGAACTTGTACGGCCGGCCGCCGAAGTTCGCGTACAGGATGCCGGCGTCATTCGGGTCCATGGTCAAGAGATTGCCGTAGAGGTAGCCCATTATCACGTTGCGCCAAGCCGGCAGACCGGCGTTCTCTGCCACCCACCTGCCCCCGCCATCGGGCGAGCGGAAGAGGCCGTGGGAGGCTGTCAGGGCATAGACGGCGTGGGCCTCGCCGGGGGCCACCTGGAGGCCGACGATGCTCCAGCTGGCCAGGCCGTCGTTACTCTGGCGCCATCTGGGGTTGGGCGGCGGCGAAGCGGTGGCTCCGCCGTGGCCGGCGACAGGCAGATACGCCACGACCGGGGACTGGCTCCCCGCGGGCGAGGGCGCGGCGGAAGCGGGGGCGGCGGGCGCGCGCGCGCGGGGTGTCGAGGG
>CAZXNP010000082.1:0-7691 GCA_964642035.1 uncultured Anaerolineales bacterium
CCGCCCCCGGCAGCGGCCACGGCCGCGGCCACGGGGGAGTCTACGGCCGTAGACTCTCGCTCCCGGGCGCACTCCAGGCCCCTGGGTCTCCCAATCACGGCCTCGCGGCAAGAGTCTACGGATCGAAACGCCGCGGTCCATGAAGGGCTACGACTTCTCGACCGGCCACACCACCGCTCCCGATCCTCTGGAGAGCCCAAGTCGATCCAGGGCACTGGATTGGCGTGCGTCCTCACTGGTTGGGGAGGCGGTCTTCTTGACCTCGACGGGGCAACAGCTCCGGTGCGTACTGGATCTCGTCCACGAGCACCCGTGGCGGAAACCGCTGCATGAATAGCGGCGACGCTCCGCTATCGAGCTGGCCGAGGTAGGGGACGTACTCAGGGCAGCGTCAATCCCGAGTGGCGAAGCCGTTAAGCTCACCATCTGCCTCATGCCACGAGACCTCCACCTTGGTTACCAAGGCGCCCGGCGGCCCGGTCCGGCACCAGGCGACGACCTCCTCCACGTCTCGGCGCGGCCCCTCGGCCACGGCCTCGACTGTGCCGTCGGTCAGGTTGCGCACCCAGCCCGTGAGCCCCCTGGACCGGGCCTGCCGGTGGAAAGAGGCCCGATACCCGACCCCCTGGACCCGCCCGTGGATCCGCAGCCTCGCCTGTACCTTCTCCATGGCATGCACTCCGTGGTCTCTTCGCCTCGTGACGTGATGTGCCGACTATCCACGTCTGATGCGGGTTGTCGGCGGGGCGGATCGATACATCGAATCCACACACTGCGCGAACACCTGCCGGTCAAATGGAGCCAAGATTAGCCCTTTCCGGAAAGTGAGAGGCCATAGTTTCCGGCACTGACAGCATCGACGCCTAATCCTCTGGCGAGAGCGGACTGTGGTCGACAGGGGTGTGCTCCGCAGCCGCCTTTGGCCACTTGAGTGATGCCACTATGGCCACGCCCAGCACGATCGCGATCACGGCAAGCGATATGCCAACCGGCGCCTTGTAGACGTCGCTCAGCAGCATCTTGGTGCCCACGAAAACGAGCACCACCGACAGCCCGAGCTTGAGGAAGTGGAACTTGTGAATGACGCCCGCCAGGAGGAAGTACAGAGCGCGGAGACCGAGGATGGCGAAGACGTTCGACGTGTAGACGATCAATGGGTCATGGGTGATGGCGAAAACAAGCGGGATCGAGTCGACGGCGAAGACGAGGTCGGTGGTCTCTACGAGGATCAGCACCACGAAGAGCGGCGTAGCCACCAGTCGAATCCGTTGACCAGGTGCCAGCGCCTGCCTCACGAAGAACTTCTGCCCATGATATACATCGGTGACCGGCAGTAGGCGGCGTATTACGTGGATCACCCGGTTGGCCTCGGGGTCTATGGCGTGCTCCGTCTGCGTTGCCATACGGAGGCCGGTAAAAACCAGAAACGCGCCGAAGATGTAGATCACCCAGTGGAATTCGTGGATCAGGTAGGCACCGGCAGCGATCATCGCTCCGCGCATGAGCAGCGCGCCAACGACGCCCCAGAAGAGGACGCGATGCTGGTACTTGGGTGGCACGCGGAAGTATGCGAAGATGAGCACGAACACGAAGATGTTGTCGACGCTGAGCGCCTTTTCGATCAGGTAAGCAGTGAGGAACTCGACTCCGGCCTCGGGACCGCGGAAGTAGTAGACGCCGACGTTGAATAGAAGCGCAATGACGATCCAGAAAATGCTCCAGCCAGTTGCCTCCCTGAGGTCGATCTCGTGCGCTTCCCGGTGGAACACGAACAGGTCGAGCGCAAGGAGCACCAGTATGAAGGTATTGAAGGCAACCCAGAAGCCGATGTCTTCCATTCGATGCGATCTCCGCGGTCAGTACGCAGCTTCAATCAAGGGAACCATCGCCGCGTCAACAGGGCATGTCAATCTGAGCCTTCTGCTTGTCGTTTCGCGGGGGCGCAGGCCGGCGCGGTGCGGAGGATTACGTAGCCGAGCACTCCGGAGACGACCGAGCCTAGGAGAATCCCGACCTTCGCGTTGTCCAGAAGCGGGCCGGGTCCGAAGGCCAGAGTCGCGATGAAGATCGACATCGTGAAGCCCACGCCAGCCAGTGAGGACATCCCCAGCACATGGCGCCAGCTTACTCCGTCCGGCAACTCGGCGACACCGGAGCGCGCCGCCAGCCAGGTACAGCCAACGATGCCGATGGGGTTGCCTAACATTAGGCCCAAGGCGACAGCGAGTGTTACGGGATGGTCCAGCGCGGCGCCGACGTCACCCAGAACGACCCCGGCGTTGGCCAGCGCGAACAACGGCAGGATGGCGTAAGCGGTCCAGGGGTGGAGGGCTTCTTCCATGTGCTCCAGGGGGGAGCGTGCCTCTCCCGCCGATTGCTCCAGATCTCGCAGTTCGCGGCGAATGGCCGACACGTCACCAAGGTCGATCTCCGCGAGGAGCCGTCGTCCCGCTGCCACTACCTCGACCGGGGTGCGACGAGCGCTTAGAGGCACGGCAAACGCGATCAGCGCACCGGCTACGGTGGCATGGACGCCCGAGAGTAGCACCGCCAGCCACAGCAGCACCCCGATCACAGCGAAGGGCGCAACGCTACGCGTGCCTAGGGCGCCCACTGTCAAAAGGCCAGCGAACAGAACAGAGGCGACGGCAAGGGCGGCAAGGTGTAGCTCGGTCGTGTAGAACAAGGCGATGACCAACACCGCGCCAAGATCGTCGACGATTGCCAGGGTCGTAAGGAAGACCTTGAGTCCGACTGGCACACGGCTGCCGACTAGCGCGAGGATGCCTAGTGCAAAGGCAATATCCGTAGCCATGGGCACACCCCAGGCACGCGCGTAGGGACCACTACCTTGGACGGCGAAATAGACGAGAGCCGGCGCCAGCATGCCCCCAACGGCTGCGGTGGCCGGCAGCACGGCGCGGCGGACCGCTCTCAGTTCGCCGAAGAGCAGCTCCCTCTTGAGTTCCAACCCG
Organism: uncultured Anaerolineales bacterium; assembly: GCA_964642035.1. Classification (GTDB taxonomy): domain Bacteria; phylum Chloroflexota; class Anaerolineae; order Epilineales; family Epilineaceae; genus CAZXNP01. The sequence continues at coordinate 2,976 of CAZXNP010000082.1, forward strand.
ACAACCAAGAAGAACAGCGCCATCAGCCCGTCGTTGATCCACAGGAGGAGGGGTTTCTCAAGCTCCAGGGTACCGAGGCCAACAGTTAGAGGGGTTGCCCACAGGGCCTCGTAGGCGTCAGCGTAGGGAGAGTTGGCCCAAATGAGAGCCACCCCCGCCGCCGCCAGGAGGAGCAACCCGGACGAGGCCTCGATGCGGGTGAATCGCCGGAACGGACGGGTTACGGCTTGAATGGGAGGGCGCGGCTGCACAGGCGGCGTGGCCCCAAGGGTCGGCGTCGCCATTGGTCTCCTTACGGGAAGAAGCGGCACTGAAGTGCTTCCGCCTTGTCGCTACGTGCAGGACCGGCGTAGGGTTGCGCCGGAAAGTAGCATTCGCACGCCCCAGGCTCCGCAGGCGACCGTCCGGAAGAGCTGCGCCCTCCGGCGCAAGCAATGGCCAGGGATCGACGACCGCGCCCCTGCCAAGACGCTCCTGATTCTCACCTGGCTGATGAAGCGGCCGCGCTTCAGTCTCCACTCCACGCCCACGAGCTCCTCGTGGTTGAACCTCGCTGAGCGGATCTTCGAGGAGCTTGTGTAGCCGGCTCCGGAGGGCCCGGCTCTGGCGACCGGCCAAAGTTTCCGGAAAATGAGAGGCCATAAGTTCCGGAACTGACAGGTGAACAAGCCTCCAGTACGCCGCCAGGAGGTGAAAGGCTCCGCTACCGATGTAGCGGATAGGGGAGACTTCGATACCAGGCCCAGTTGAATAGGGGAGGGACTGCCGCTTGCTGATTCCGGCGGCAGCAAGCCAAGCGCAGCAGAGGTCACGGGCCTAATCTCCAGAGGCTGGGAGGCCAGGATTCGAACCTGGATTAACGGATTCAAAGTCCGCTGTCCTACCTTTGGACGACCTCCCAGAGCGGGGCCATTCTAGGCGCGGCCGGCGCCCGGTCCAACGCGCTGGCAGCGCTCCAGGCTAGGGCCGCTTGCGCCGCTTCCGGCCGATGCCCGGGCCCAGGTTGGCCGGCAGGTCGCGCACCGCGGCGTCCAACTTGTCCACGGCGGCCCGGGCTGCCTTCCAGTCGCCCCGGGCGATCTGGCGCGTGATGTCGTCGATCTTGTCGGCGACATCCTTGCCCGCCGGGGCACCAACGGCCCGCAGGCTGGCGGCGGCCCCGGCGCCGGTCTTGGCGATGTCATCGAGCTCGGCGCGAGACACCCGGCCGTCGGCCACGGCACTGCGCACCATGTCGAGATAGGCAGCGGCGCTCCCGGCGGCCATCACCGGATCGTTGGTGACGCCGCTAGGCAGGGCGGCGATGGCCGCTCGGACCCGGGCCTCCCGCGCCGCCTCCGCCGCGTCGGCCCAACGGTCGGCTCGCTCCCGGATCGACGCAGCACTCTGTTGTAGGTCCTTGGTGGCGGCACTGATGGTGTCGGCCGCCTCCTGGGCCGAGGACTGGCCCTCCCCGAGGATGGTGGCCATTTGGTCCACGGCCTCTGTGATGCTGGCAAGGTCCGACTCGATGGCCTGGAGGGATTCCAGGCTCTCATCGGCGTAGTCGCCGTACTCGTCGGCGTATGCGGCCATCAAGTCATCGGCTTCGGCCAAGGCATCGTCGGCGCCGGTGAGGGTGACATTCACGTCGACTGCCTCGGCATCGTCAACGGTGCCGTCGGCGGCGGCCGCGTCGGCGGCGGCCTGGGCCTCTTCGGCCGCGTCTAAGGCGTCGGCCACTGCGGTCTCCACCGCGGCGGCCAGCTCTTCCTCGGACATGCCGCTTGTGGCGGCGGCCTCGGCGGATGTGGATGCCTCGGCTCCCTCGGCCGTCGCGGTCGCCGGCGCCCTGACGTCGGCGATGGCCGTCACGGTGCCGCCCACCGACGCCAGAAGGGTGGCTTCCGCCGCCACCTGGGCAGTGGCGGTGGCGGCCAGCCCAGCCTGGATCGTCGCCTCGAGGTTTGGCGTCGGCGCGGGGATGGCGGTCGCTTTGCCGCCGCAGGCCGCCACCGACATTCCGATCAGGGCAACGGCAACTGCTGCCGCGGCCCCGTGGGCGGGCGCCAAGGGCCTGGGCTCCGGCGCCCGCACGGCACGCCGGGTCGAGTCACAATCCATCATCGCCTCCTCCGTTGGCGCAGACATTATCGGCCCAGAGGCCAACGGGGGCGAGGCGGCGACCCTTGGGCGTTAGTTCAGGTAGGCCTTTAGCATGCGCGACCGCTGGGGGTGGCGCAGCTTCCGGAGCGCCTCCTTCTCGATCTGCCGCACCCGCTCGCGAGTGAGGCCGAAGATCTTCCCGACCTCCTTCAGGGTGTAGGCGCGATGGCCCCGCAGGCCGTAGCGCAGCTCAAGCACCCGCTGTTCCCGGGCCGACAGACCCTGGAGCACGTCCTCGACGTCGTCGCGTAGTAGCTCGAGGGAGGCCTCCTCGAGGGGGTCGGCGCTTGCCTCGTCCTCAATGAAGTCGCCCAGCTCGCTCTCGCCTTCGTCGCCAACCGGCTTTTCGAGGCTCACGTTGCGGCGGCTCACCTTCAGGGCCAGCTCGACCTTGTCTATCTCCATGTCGAGCTCCCGGGCGATCTCGTCGGGGGTAGGCCGGCGGCCCAGCTCACTCTCCAGGACCTGCGACACGGCGTACACCTTGCGGATGCGGTCGTTCATGTGCACCGGCACCCGGATGGTGCGCCCCTGGTCCGCGAGGCCCCGAGTGAGGGACTGGCGAATCCACCAGGTGGCGTACGTGGAGAACTTGTTACCCCGGCGCCAGTCGAACTTCTCGACGGCCTTCATGAGGCCGAGGTTCCCCTCCTGGATGAGATCCAGGAACGGCACTCCCTGGCCGATGTAGCGCTTGGCCATGCTGATGACCAGGCGGCTGTTGGCCTCTGTGAGTTGCTGCCGGGCCCGCTCGCCCTCCAACACCATTTTGTCCAGCTGGTGCCGAGCCCGACTGGTGAGGGAGTTGCCGGGGTCCGATAGGGCATAGGCGGCCTCGCGGCCGGCCTCAATTCGTTTTGCCAGGTCCACCTCGTCCTCGGCCTTGAGGAGATCGATCTTGCCGACCTCCCGGAAGTACAAGCTGATCGAGTCGTCCGAGTCGACGTCCTCCAGGTGCGCGGACAGGGCGGGCCGCCGCTCCGCCGCGGCTACCTCCCGCTCCACTTCAATTCCCTTGGCCTCGAGGAAGTCGTGGGCGCTTTCCAGGTCCTCGGCTGCATCTGGCCACAGCTCGATGATATCGGCCGTGGTAACCGCGCCCTGATCCTCCGCGCGCTTGCTAAGCGCCCGTAGCGTTTCACGGTCCATCGTTTGCATCAAGTCCGTCCACATTTTCACTACTCCCTACAACAACGGGGCGGCCGCACTATAGACCGGCCCGGCTAAGTCCGAGGTTAACAGCTGACAGGGGCTGGATGAGAACCGCGGGCTCGCCCCGCGCCCCGCCGACGCACTGAACCCACTCATTACTGACGGCCCGGCGGCAGGAACCTTACGCGCCGCGCCCTTTGATTGTGTCCGCGGCCCCGGTTTGCCGCGGTTGCCGCCGCTCCCTGATACCGCAGCAAGCGGCGTGCCGTGACCGACGCCAAGCCGTTACTCCTGCCTCGCTCCTCGGGCGGTATCCCGCCACAACGTGGAACCCGCCGATCGGTTACGGCCAGCTTAACACAGGTGGTCAGGTTCTGTCAAGTACCTCAGGTCAGAGAGGGCCTGGCATCGGCCGCCGCGGCCTCCTCAGCCTAGGGCAGCCGCCGCAGCCCGAGGCGCCCACTGCATCGTGTACAGCTTGTAGTACGCTCCCCGGCGGGCCAGAAGTTGCGCATGGGTGCCGTGTTCCACTACCTGGCCGGCGGACAACACAACGATCTGGTCGGCGTTCACGATAGTGCTCAGCCGGTGGGCTATGACGAAGGCGGTGCGCCCTGCCAGAAGGTGCTCCAGGGCACGGCGAATGACCATCTCCGTCTCGGTGTCAACGCTGGACGTGGCCTCGTCGAGGATCAGGATGCGCGGATCGGCAAGCAATGCCCGGGCGAAGGCGACGAGCTGGCGCTGACCTACGGACAGATTGACGCCACGCTCCCCCACGGCGCTGCCGTAGCCCTCAGGCAGCCGCTGGACGAACTCATCGGCCCCCACGGCTCGGGCCGCCGCCCCCATGCTGGCCCACTGCGCGCCGAGACTGACACAGGTGATTTTGACCTTGCTGGACACTGCCGCAAAATACGGTAAGTCGGCTGGGAGACCCGACAGTCCTGTCACGATCGAGGTCGCCGTCGGCCTCACCAGGGACCGGCTCATATGGTGGCATGGCGATGTAGACTGTCTGTCCATTGCAGTCAGAGATCATGGCCAGGGGATTGAGGAGCATGAGTTGAGAAGGATATTCCGGAGGTTCTACAGAGTCTCCGCTTCGACCGACCGCAATCTTTCCGGTGTAGGGCTGGGACTGGCACTATGCCGGCATATCGTGAGGGCGCATGACGGAAAGATAGTCGCGCATAGCGAACCGGGGAAGGGGTGTACTTTCACCGTGCTTTTGCCGCTTGGGTAGGGTGAGGAAGGCGGAGGATCCGGCGTCGCCCTCTCGGGCTATGCCGGGACAAGTGCGGGATGCGGAGTGCTCGGCGTGAGGGGATTCAAGAAGGTAGCGAAGATAGCGAAGGGGGGAAGATGAGAAAGGAATCTACTGATGGCTGATAATGCCAAGACTGTGTTGGTAGTTGA
>CAZXNP010000083.1:0-7672 GCA_964642035.1 uncultured Anaerolineales bacterium
GCCGTTCCGCGCTGGTGTGGCGCGGGGGGGCCGCGCCCCGGGAGTGCCGTGCCCTCCGCCGCCGCGGAGTCCACCACTCGCGGGTGGGGGGTCTCAATGAAGCCGTACGCGTTGACCCGGGCGAAGGTGGCCAAGCTGCCGATCAAGCCGATGTTCGGCCCCTCCGGCGTCTCGATGGGGCAAATGCGGCCGTAGTGGGAGTGGTGCACATCGCGTACGTCAAAGCCGGCGCGCTCACGGCGCAACCCGCCAGGGCCGAGGGCCGAAAGGCGCCGTTTGTGGGTGAGCTCGCCCAGGGGATTGGTCTGCTCCATGAACTGGGACAATTGCGACCCGCCGAAGAACTCCCGGGTCGCTGCCACCACGGGCCGGATGTTGATCAGGCCCAAGGGCGTGATCTGCTCAGGGTCGCGGGTGCTCATGCGCTCCCGGACAACCCTCTCCATCCGCAGCAGTCCAATTCTGAGCTGGTTCTGGATTAGCTCCCCCACGGTCTTGACGCGACGATTGCCGAGATGGTCGATGTCGTCTTCGCTGGCCTGGCCGTTATTTATCTGGATCATGTACCGCACGACGGCCGCCAGATCCTCTTTGGTCAAGGTCAGGGGCCGCACCGCCTCGGCGCCGTTCTTGGGGACCTTGCCCTTTGGCTCCGGGGCGGCTCCCAACTTGCGGTCGAGCTTGTAGCGCCCGACGCGCCCCAAGTCGTACCGGCGCTCGTTGAAGAGTAGCCCGGTCAGGAAGGACCGGGCGTTCTCGAGAGTGGGCGGATCCCCAGGGCGCAGCTTCTTGTAGATGTCGAGAAGAGCCTCCTCCTCGTCCGACGTGGGGTCCTTCTCGAGGGTAGTGGTGAGGTACTGATGATCTTCGTCGGTGTCCACGTCGGCCAAGAGGGCAGCCAGCTCATCATCGCTGCCGTAGCCGATGGCCCGCAGGAGGGTCGTAACCGGGAACTTGCGGCGGCGATCGACCTTGACGGACAGCACGTCGCGCTTCGATGTCTCGAACTCCAGCCACGCCCCGCGATTCGGGATCAGCTTGGCCGCGGCCAGGGTGCGGCCGGTGGTGATGTCATCGACCGCCGAGAAGTACACCCCCGGGGAGCGGATCAGCTGGCTGACGACCACCCGCTCAGCGCCGTTGATGACGAAGGTGCCGTTTTCGGTCATCATCGGGAAGTCCCCCATGAAGACCTCTTGCTCCTGAATCTCGCCCGTGGCCCGGTTCACCAAACGCACCGTGCTCCAGAGGGGTGCCGAGAACGTCATGTCCATCTCACGGCAGTCTGATACACTGAACTTAGGCTCGTCGAAGCGGTAGCCGAGGAAATGCAGCTCCAGGTTCTTATTGAAGCTGACAATGGGCGAAATCTCCTTGAACAGATCCAAGAGGTCCGACCGCTTGAACCTCTCGAAGGAGTCCAGCTGAACCGTGATAAGGTCCGGCACGGCTTGGTGATTCCTGATCCGCGAGTAGTTGCGGCGCACCGCCGCATGACGAGTCGCAGGCCGCTGGCCGTTGGTGTCAGGACCCAGGTCGTGCAGACCGACGGGGACCCCTTCGGCCACGAGAGGCTGGTTCATGGGCAACTCGCTCCTTGATTGCTGACACGCCGCGCAGCCCGGCGGCGCCGTGCAGGCGCACAGCCAGATCCCCGTAGCGGCCCTTCCGGCATGCTCATGGCCTCGAGGCGCCGCGCGCGCCCTCGAGGCGGGGTGTAAGTGATCGGGTGAGCTCGAGCTTCGTGGAGTTCTATCGAGGTCGTCCAGCGTTACCGTCGAACTCGTGAACGATAGTAGAGCGGGCCGGGGTCAGGAGACCCGACGATTGCGAATCTTATGTCAATACTTGGCCGCGCCACGAATGGGTAGCATACCATATCGAGGTACCCCTGTCAATCCCCGGCCCGAGCCTCGAGAGCACCTCAGGGTCCCGGGCGGAAAATGGAGGTATAGGGCGCCAATCCCCTCGGAGTCGCCGCAGCGAGGGGACCCGGCGTGAGGCAAGGGGTCCGGCCGAGAAGCCCACCCTGCCGGTCTCCGTGCGCCGTCGGAGCCCCGGCCGTGATATACTTGGCAACCGTCGAGTTGACAGCGGGCCTCCGCCCCTGCGGAGGTCTCCGAGTCGAGTCGTGCCATAAGGGCCTCTGGAGTCCCCTCGCCCCTTGGCGCCGAAGGCATGGGCCGCCGCCGCGGGGAGCCGGAGAGCCTCGGGGCGCCGGCCCCAGCTTTGGCGCCTCGACGGCGGGCCCGGGGGAGCGCACGCGCAATTGAGGCACCCGGAGCCTCGCGTCGCATTGGGTCCGCAGGCCAGGTTCTTGCCCCCGAGCCCTGACCTCAACGAGACGAGTGGCAGCGGGCAGGCCGGGGCAGGGCCCGAGGCGAACGAAAACGCAAACTACCTTTACTAACATGACAGAGGAATACCCGACGAGTGATCAAGTCAAGTAACCGCAGCGGCGAGGACGTCGCAGTCTACATCGATTTCGAGAACATCTACATTTCGGTGCGCAACCGTTACGACACCAATCCCAACTTCGAGTCGGTCATGGACCTATGCTCTGAGTACGGGCGAGTGACCATCGCCCGCGCCTATGCCGACTGGTATCGGTATCCCCGGGTCACCAATGCCCTCTACGCCAATGGCATTGAGCCGATCTACGTGCCTACCTACCACTACAATCGCGATTCGGGACGTGTCGGCAAAGCAATCAAGAATAGCGTCGATATGCACCTGTGCATCGACATGATGAAGACTCTGTACGCCTATCCCAACATCCAGACCTACGTCCTAGTAACGGGTGACCGCGACTTCATCCCCCTGATCAACGCCGTCCGCCAGCTAGGCAAGCGCACCGTGGTGATCGGCGTGGCCCAGGCCACGGCAAGCCATCTAGCCCAGGCCGCCGACGACTTCATCTTCTACAACCAGATCGCCGATACGGGGTCGTCGGCGCCGGCGCCGCAACAGGATCCGTACAAAGCCCTGGTCCAGGCCATTCACCTGGCCCGCGAGCGCAGCCAGGTCTCCACCCTTGCCACCCTGAAGCTACTGATGATCGAGCTGGTTCCTAACTTCGACGAGGGCCGACTGAAGTCCAAGTCGGGAAAGACCTTCACCAAGTTCAAGGACTTCGTGAAAGAGGCGGAGTCCCGCGGCCTGGTCAAGGTGTTCACCAGTGGATCCGTGAACGAAGTGTTCTTTCCCAAAGAGGATCCGTACGAAGTGAGCCAGTTTGCCGAGCGGCCCGAGACCGACACCACCGAGGATAAGACCCCGGCTGAAGATGAAGCTGATCTGGAGCTGGGGGCCAAGGAGTGGGCCGTGTTCGAGGAGGCCATGCGTCAATTCGACGAGCCAGCCCTGTTCATCCAGATCTATGACGCCTTGAGGGGGCTGCGCAACAAGGAAATCATTGATCTCTCGAATCACCAGATCAAGCAGATGATCAAGCACGCCATCAACGAGGACTTGCTCACCCGTACAACCCGGGGCTCCCACGCTTACTACGGCATTGCCACCGACAAGCCCTTTTCGCCCCCGGGCGCCAAGGCCACCGCGTAGAACGCCTCAACATGACACCGCCAAGCACCGGTGCACAGCGGGCCGGCGCCATCGGCGCCATGAGGGTGGGTCCAGCCGTGGTAGCTATCGTGGCCCTGGTGACAGCGGCGTTGCCCCTGGGTGCCGCCAATTACATCGCCGGCGATTACAACGTTCGACTCCACAACTGCCCGCCATGCCTGGCGGTGGCCAATGCGTTCATTCGGGCCGACGTGGATCCCCGGGGTTTTTGGGTGGAGGGCACCACCGGCGGCGATCCCGCCACCCTCCTCGACGACAACAAGCGCCTCCTCTACGGCTTCGGACCCGGGGGCCGCAGCCTTGTGGGCACCGGCTTCACCACCATTCGCGTGGAGGCCGCCGCGGGAATCACCAACTTCGTCGCCTCGGACGTGGTGACCCAGCTCGGGCGCAGCGCAGTCGGTAGCTGCCCCCCGGCATGTCAGCCCCCGTGTCCACCCGAGTGCGATGCCGCGATAACAGTGTGGGACGTGGCGGCCCCCGGGGATCCCCCCGGCCAGCCATCGGTGCGGGTCACCGAGACCGTGTCAATCGCGTTCAATCCTTTCAGCGCCCGCGACGATGTCGTGCGCCTGGACCTCGAGGCCGCCAATCGCGGCTCCCAGGCCCTGGCGGTAGGGGCCCGCACCCTCCTAGACGTCCGGGTGGCGGACAACGACGGCGCTCCGTACATCATTCCCGGGCTTGGCGCCCTGTCCACCGAACGCGTTTTCTCAGGGGACGAGGTGCCGGCCTTCTGGCTTGCCTTCGAGTCGCCAACGTATGAGGCCACCCTCCTCCGTGCCTTGGGCGTCCTCTCCGGCCCCGGCCTCACCACTCCCGACCGCTTCCTGGTGGCCAAGTGGGGCCGGATCCAAGATACCAGGTGGGACTACACCGCCGACATCGCGGAGCCAGTGACCAGCGACAGCGCGGTGGCCCTGTACTGGGAACCGGCGCCGCTTCCCCCAGGGTCGTCCAGGGTCATGCGAACCGCCTACGGGGTCGCCGGTGATCGAGGCGGTCGGGCTTTTCTGTCCAGTCCGGTGGCCGTTGAGTGCGAGGGCTTCACCGTGGCCCTCTTTGTCAGCAACTTCGAGCTGGATCCGCTACAGAACGGCATGGCGGTGCTCACGCTGCCCGCCGGCCTCGCCCTTGCCCCTGGCGAGACCCTGGCCAAGCCCCTGGGCGACATCGCCCCCGGAGACACGGCTTCGGTGGCGTGGAAAGTGCAGGCTCGTTCCGGCCTGGTGGGTCCCGTCGTCATCTCCGCCGTCGCCACCTTCTCGGGCGGCCAACGTCTCGTCGCCTCGGACGAGATCGATGTGGCTTGCGCGGCCCCCCCCACTCCCTCCCCGTCCCCCACGCCCTCCCCGTCCTCCACCCCCTCGCCGACACCAACGGACACCGCCACTCCACGGCCGACGCCACCGGGGGGTGCAGTCACCGTGTGCCCCTTCATCAGCGGTCGAGTGCCGGCCGCGGCGATCGCGTCGGCCCTTGCCCAGCCCGACCGAGTCTCAGGCTTCAACCAGCTGTGCAATCCCAGCCGGCCCCAGGACCCCTTCAATCACCTCCGGCGCGCCCTATCGCTCCGGAACATCGCCGCCCGCTACCACCCGTCTTTCAATGGCCTCGTCTTCAAGTGCAGCTGCCCATGACCCGAGTCAAGGTGTCCGGCATTACCTCTCCCGGGGACGCCGAGGCGGCCGTCGAAGCTGGTGCTGACGCATTGGCCTGCGTCTTCTACTCCGAGAGCCCTCGTTATGTCACGTTGGAACAGGCATGGGAGGTGCGCCGGGCCATTTCGGCCGACACGTTACTCATCGGAGTCTTCGTCGACGCGCCGGTGCCTCTGGTGAGGCGGATTGTGGCCCACTGCGGCCTTGCCTCGGCCCAACTCTTCGGTCGGGAGACCCGGGACGACGTCGATGCCGTGGGGTGCGCCTTCAAGGCCATAACCGTGGGCACCCCCGCGGAGGCCATTGAGGCCGCCAAGACGTATTTGCCCCGCCGCGGCGCACCCAAGACCACGCCGGCCCTTCTCTTCCACCTCACCGGCGATGCCGCCCGGGCGTGGGACGTGACCCGCGGGGTCGGCGGCGATGCCCCTGTACTCATTGCCAGCGGTGCCTTGGAGCCCGCAGCGGCGGCAGCGGCCGTCCGGGAGGGCAAGCCATGGGGGCTTGATGTCTGGGAGACTGTCGAGGTGCGGCCGGGGAAGCTCGACCCCCATCGGCTCCGGGACTTTGTGAGCGCCGTCAGGGACGCTGACGCCAAAGTGGCCGATCAACGGAGGTAGGGTGATGACAGCGATGATAGTCGCCGGGGGACTGTGGGGGGACGAGGGGAAGGGCAAAGTGGTGGCCTATCTGGCTCTCCGGGACGAGCCGGCGATCATTGCCCGGGGCGGCGTCGGGCCCAATGCGGGACACACCGTGTTCGTCGAAGGCCGCAAGTACGTGATGCGCCAGGTGCCGGTCGGCTTCGTGCAGCGGGAGGCCCGTCTTCTAATCGGTGCCGGGGTCCTCGTGGACCCCGAAGTGACCCTGGATGAGGTCGCGCGCCTGAAGATCGAACAGGGCCGCCTCGGAATCGACGGTGCGTGCACCGTCATCGAGCCAGAGCACCGGCGCGAGGACCAGTCCCGTGCCCACCTGGTGGATGTCGTCGGTACCACGGGCACGGGGACCGGCCCCGCCAACGAGGCCCGGGTGGGCCGCCGCGCCCGCCTCGCCCGGGACGACAGTCAATTGGCGCCCTACATTGCTGACGTGGCCGCTGAGATCGGCGCCGCCATCGCCGCTGGCGACCAAGTCCTGGTGGAGGGCTCCCAAGGTTTGGGCTTATCCCTTTACCACGGCGACTACCCATACTGCACTAGCAAGGACACGTCGGCCAGCGCCTTGTGCGCCGACGTGGGCCTTGGCCCCACCAACGTGGCGAAGGTGGTTGTCGTGCTCAAGGCATTCGCCTCCCGCGTCGGCAACGGCCCCTTCCCCACCGAGTTGGACCGGGCGGAGGTGGAGATCCGAGGGTGGCAGGAGTTCGGAGCAGTCACTGGTCGCCCCCGACGCATTGGGGAGTTCGACTACGAGCGGTCTGCCCGGGCCGTGATGGTCAACGGGGCCACCGACCTGGCGATCACCAATCTAGATCGGCGCTTTCCCGACGCCGCCGGCGTCCGGGACCTCGAAGGGCTGCCGCCGGAGGCCAGGGCCTTCGTCGACGGCATTGAAGAGCGTCTCGCCGTGCCGGCCACGCTACTGTCCACCGGCCCCGACGCCTGGGAAATGATCGATCGTCGCTGAGGTCGCCCCCGGCCGCCGCCACATCCGTTTGGTAGCCACGCTCAGGCATCGCCGCAGGAGTAGGGCGCCACCATTCGCCAACCACCGTTCCGACACCAAGCCTGAAAGGTCGCGGATCGGGCTTCCCGACGCTCGCTCCACATTCCGGCCACATAACGGCGGTAGCGGTCGGTTTCCTCCGGCAAGCCGCCCCCATCGAGCCACCTTTGGGCAGCGGTTGGCCCGCCGTTGTAGGCTGCGGCAGCCGACTCCACCGACCGCCGCCAGTCAGGATCGTCCCGCACGCCGAAGCGGGCCAGCATCCGGCCCATGTAATATGCCCCGAAGTCCACGTTCAAGCCCGGATCGGCCAGGCGCTCTCCAGGCAGAGACGGCATGCCCCGCCACCGTGCGATGTCAGCCGCCGTGGCTGGCATGATCTGCATCAAGCCGACGGCCCCGGCATGGCTCACCGCCTCGGGCTGACCGCCGGATTCCACGAGGGAGACGATCGCCAACAGGGCCGGATCCACGCCGTGGGCGGCACCGGCCGCCTCGAAAAACGGTACCCACGGCGCCATGGTCGGGGGCAGCCATGGGATGTCCAAATCGGCATCCGCCACGGGAGGCCCTACGCCCGCTGGTCCGCCGGCCACGTCAAAGGTGGTCATGGCCGCCAGGCGCACCCGGCTCAGGTCCAAGGGGGGGGGGTCACCAGCGACGACGACAACCGCCGCCGCAGGCATGAAGCCCCGCTGTAATCCTCCGGCCACACCCACCGCCACCACGCACAGCGCGGCTCAGGCGCAGCCCTCCCC
>CAZXNP010000084.1:0-7651 GCA_964642035.1 uncultured Anaerolineales bacterium
GCCACGAGTCGCTGCGACCTGGCCGCCCGCGCGGCTGCCGTCCTGGGGTCCGCGGCGCCGGGGTGTGTGCTGGGGGCCGCCGCAGTGGTGTCCCTGGCCGCAGCCGCGGGGGTCACCTTGGGCGAGCTGGCCCGGGAGACCGTGCGCCTGGCCCGGGCGGCTGTCGCTGCCGCCCAAGGGGCGGTGGCCGGGGCTGGGGGCGACGATGCCGCCGCCGTTCCCCTGCCGGCCGTGGCCGAGGCGGTCCGAATTCCCGAGGAGATCGAGGCGCCCGGTCAGGCCGCGGACGCGTCGCGGGACGGCGCCGGAGAAATGGGCGCCGTTCACGGGCCGCCGGAATCGGAGGCGGGAGCAGGGGCGGGGGCAGCCCATCGTCGCGTTTCCGACAAGGCAGCACCCACCAGGTGGCGGCTGCCCGACGTGGGACGGGTGCTGGAGCCACCGCCGGCGGCCATCAAGGGGCCCGACGACGCCGAGGCCAAGGCGCGCCTCATCGAGGACTCCTTCGCCGAGTTTGGCGTGGAGGTGCGGGTCGTGGAGATCAATCGCGGCCCCACGATCACCCAGTTCGGGGTCGAGCCCGGCTTCGTCGAGCGGGCCGGCCGCCGATCCCGGGTCAAGGTCAGCCGCATTGTGGGCCTCCAAAACGATCTGGCCTTGGCCCTAGCGGCGAGCCCAATTCGCATCCAGGCCCCGGTGCCGGGCCGGCCCTTCGTGGGAATCGAGGTGCCCAACGCCTCATCGGCGGTGGTCAGCCTACGGGGAGTGCTCGAATCCGACCCCTTCCGCAAAGTGGCGGCCAGGGGCATGCTACCCGTCGCCCTAGGGCGGGATACCAGCGGCACCGCGGTGGCCGCCGACCTGGCCGCCATGCCTCACCTCTTGATCGCCGGGGCCACGGGGTCTGGCAAAAGCGTCGCCCTGAACGCCATCGTCGCGACTCTCCTCGTGACCCACACCCCGGACACCCTGAAGCTGCTCTTGGTGGACCCGAAGCGGGTGGAAATGGCCCCCTTCCGAGGCTTGCCTCACTTGGCGGCGCCGGTGATCGTCGAGGTGGAACGGGTGGTCGGGGTGCTCCAGTGGGCGGTGAGGGAGATGGACCGGCGATACCGGAAGTTCGCGTCCCGGGGGGCGCGGCACGTGGCGGCCTTCAACCGGCAGGCGGTGGGCCTCGGGGAGAAACCCATGCCCTACCTCGTCCTCATCGTGGACGAGTTGGCCGACCTCATGATGGTGGCCCCAGAGGAAGTGGAGCGCCTGGTGACACGCCTGGCCCAGCTGGCTCGGGCGACGGGCATTCACCTCATCATCGCCACCCAGCGGCCCAGCGTAGATGTGGTGACTGGCCTCATCAAGGCCAACTTCCCCAGCCGAATTGCCTTTGCCGTCGCCAGCAGCACCGATTCGCGGGTGATCCTGGATGGCTCCGGGGCCGAGAAACTCCTGGGCCGGGGGGACATGCTCTACCAGGCGAGCGACAGCAGCAAGACGGTGCGCCTCCAGGGCTGCTACGTCAGCGAGAAGGAGATCCGGCGCCTGACCCGCTTCTGGCAGCGGGCGGTGCCCGACGACGACGACACAGCTCGGGCCGTGGAGGAACTCGGGGTGCCGCAACCGCTGATCCAGGCGGAGCTGTGGGATGAGATGATGAAGACCGCCGACCCAGCCCCCGACCCCATGTGGGCGGACGCCCTGGCGGTACTGAGGCAGCACGGCTCCGCCAGCACGAGTTTCCTGCAACGCAAGCTGCGGATAGGCTATTCCCGAGCGGCCCGGCTCATGGATGCCCTGGAAGACGCGGGCTACGTGGGGGCAGCTCAGGGCAACCAGCCCCGGGAGGTCCTCGTGGAGTTCGACGAACAGGGCAACGTGGTGCCGGGTCCCGCTACCGAGGCCGGGGGGCAAGACCAAGCCCCCGCCGCGGCCGAGTCATGACCGGTCCGGCGGAGGTAGCCGGGGCGGGCCCCAGGCCGGGCCCGCGGTTGCTGGTGGCGGCAACGGTGGCGGTGTTGGTGATGGCCAGGGGAGGCTCCCCTGCTGGCGCCCTCGCGGATGGGGGCCCGGCCCCCTTCGGCGGGGTGCCAGCGCCCTCCGTCGCCGCCGCCGTAGGAGCCCCCATGGTGCGCGGCATTCGCATCGACGGCCCAATCACCGCCGTCATGGCCGACTACGTCGATCGAGCCGTCGCCGTGGCGGAGGACCAAGGGGCCGTGCTCCTCGTGGAGCTCGACACTCCTGGGGGGGACCTGGTGAGCATGCAGCGCATTGCCGGGCGCATGCTGAACAGCAAGGTGCCCGTGATTGTGTGGGTCGGTCCCCGGGGCGCCCAAGCCGCCTCGGCGGGCACATTCATCGTGCTTGCGGCCCATGCGGCCGGCATGGCCCACAACACGACGATTGGCGCCGCCAGCCCGGTGGGGGCGGGGGGGGAGGACTTGCCCGCCACCGAGAGCCGCAAGGCGACCGAAGACATGGCCGCCGCGGCAAGGAGCTACGCGGCTCGCCGCGGAGAGAAGGCGGCCGAGTGGGCCGAGGGGGCTGTGCGGAATGCGGCCAGCGCCTCCTCCGAGGATGCCCTTGACCTGGGCCTCATCGACGCCCTGGCCGACGAGCCGGGGGCCTTCCTGGCCGAGGTCGATGGCCTGACAGTGGAGGTGGAAGGTCGCGAGGTTCGCCTCGCAACCGAGGGGGCCGATGTCGTGGCGTTGCCCATGACCGTGGCGGAGTCGTTCTTGGCCCGCCTCGTCCATCCGGCAGTGGCGGTGTTGCTCCTGACCATCGGCATCAACGGCATTCTCCTCGAGCTGTCGAGCCCGGGAGTCGTGCCCGGCATCGTGGGCGTGACGGCCCTGGCGTTGGGTCTCTATAGCCTCGGGGTCCTGGAGGCCAATCTGGTGGGTCTGGTGTTCATCGGGGCGGCCTTTGTTCTCTTCCTGCTGGAGGTGAAGGCCCAGACCCATGGCTTGCTCTTCGCCGGCGGCCTGGGGCTATTCGTGGTGGGCGCCGTGCTGCTGTTCGCTGGGGGGCCGTTCCCGGTGCCGAAGGGCACCATCGCCTCCCTGGCCCTGTTCACGTCCGCCTTCTTCGGGGTCGTGGTTCTGGCGGCTGCCCGGGCGCTGCGCCGGGTGCCAGTCACCGGGGAGCCGGCCCTCATCGGCGCCCGGGGAGTGGTGCGGAAGCGCCTGGCGCCCTCCGGAGCAGTATTTGTTGGCGGGGAGCTCTGGTCGGCCCGGTCAGACGGTGATTCGCACCTGGCGGCGGGCCAGCCAGTGGTGGTGGTGGCGAGGCGGGGGCGAGTTCTTGCCGTGCGGCCGGTCGACGGCGCCCGACAAGGTGCGGCGAGGCACGTGGACCCTTCGGCGAGGCCGCCGCCCAACGATGAAAAGGAGAGTTGACCGATGGGCTTTGTGACTGGTGCCCTGGCGTGGCTGCCTGTCATCCTCGTGGCGGCTGGCGTGGTGGCCTCCGCGATTCGCATCCTCACCGAGTACGAGCGGGCCGTGGTTTTCCGCCTGGGGCGTTTGATCGGGGACAAGGGGCCGGGGCTGGTGATCCTGATCCCGTTCATCGACCGCATGCGCAAGGTGGACCTGCGGGTTGTCACCCTTGACGTGCCCACCCAAGAGGCCATCACCAACGACAACGTCACTATTAGAGTCAACGCGGTGGTGTACTACCGGGTCCTTGACCCATCGTCGGCCATAGTGAACGTGGAGGACTATCAGCGGGCCACCTGGCAGATCGCTCAAACCACCCTGCGCAACGTCATCGGTCAGAGTGAGCTGGATCAAATCCTGGCCGACCGAGATTCCATAAACCTGAGCCTCCAACACATCATCGACGAGGCCACGGAGCCCTGGGGTATCAAGGTCGTGACCGTCGAGGTCAAGGACGTGGAGCTCCCGGACAACATGAAGCGGGCCATGGCGAGGCAGGCGGAATCGGAGCGGGAGAGGCGGTCGAAGATCATCCACGCCGAGGGGGAGTATCAGGCCGCCCAACGCCTGGCAGACGCCGCCAAGCTCATGAGCGTCGAACCAGTGGCGGTACAGCTGCGCTTCCTTCAGACCTTGGCCGAGATAGCCACGGAGCAGAACTCGACGATCATTTTCCCCGTGCCGGTGGACATCATCAATGCCCTGATGCCCAAGGAGAGCGATCCCCCTCCGCTGGCTTGACCGGCGACTACCGGCAGATCACCTGCCCGGCGATCTCGTGATAGATAGCCTCGAGGTCGGAGGTGGTGGGCGAGTAGTAGTAGTCCTCGGGTTGACTGGCGACTCGGCGCAGGGCCCAATCCTGCACGTCAAGGCCGTGGCCCACCGCAAACACGTGGGCGCCGATGGCCTTGGCCCTGTCCGCCGAGGCGAAGACGGCCTCGAAGGTGGTGCGGTTGGGGATCCCGTCCGACAAGAGGACCATTACTGGGGCGTTCGCCTGGCGGCGCCGGTCGGGGTCGAAGAGGGCCCGGCGGCCGGCGTCAAGGCCCTTGTCGATGCGCGAGCCCTCCACGGGGGCGATACGGTCGAGGGCCGCATTCAGGGCCCCCGGGTCGCTGGTGAGGGGCTGCTCGATGGCCGCCGTGTCGTTGAACCACGCCACGGCTGCCTGATCGTGGCGGCCGCGGCTGTCCGGGTCCAAGGAGAGCTGGGCGATGTACTCCCTGGCGGCCGCCTTGGCCGCCGCCAGCTTCTGGCGGCCGTGTTCGTCCCTCCGCAGCATCGTGGTGGAGGCGTCCAGGACCAGGACCGTGTCGGCGTAGCGCTTGAAACACACGTTGTGGTACACGATCACGATGTACGCTCGGTACGCGGTGGGCGTGGCTGGCGGTGTGACCGTTGGCTGCAAGGTGGCGGTTGGGGTGGCGGGGGACGTTGGTGATGCCGTGGCGGTCGGGGGCACCGTCGGCGTGTCCGTGGCGGTTGGCGGCTCCGTGGGGGTGACGGTGGCCGAAGGCAGTGGCGTCGGGGTGTCCGTGGTTACCACGACTCTAGGAATGGGAAACTCCCCCGCCTGGTGCTGGTCGAGGCCGTCGTCGCCGTCAAAGGTGGCCACCACGTTGGTTGGCCACTCTCCAACCTCCTCGGGCTTCAGCCAGTAGGTCATCTCGACACCATCAAAGGGGACAGGGCGCCAGTCCCAGGTGAGGGTCCGGGCCGCGGCGTCGTAGGGCGCCGGGGGCTCGGCCGACCCCGCAACGTAGGTCATGTTGCCCGGCACTTGGTCGACGATGCGGACGAACTTCATGAGCTCCGTGGCGTGGATCCGCCTAGCGATCCGCGAGTACACGGCCTCGAGCTCACTGGGCTGCGGGGCGTAGAAATAGAGTTCGGGCGTGGTGGCCACGATGCGCAGCATGTCCTGGTCGACGTCGCCGCCAAGGCCGATGGCGTAGAGGGTCACGGAGCACGTCATGGTTCCTCGGCACGCCCCGGGCGACCTCATGTACCGGGCGCGGTCGCTGGCGGCCACTACCGCGGCCCCAGTGACGGCGGTGGGCTTGCCGTCGGTCATGAGGACGATGATGGGCTTGGCCCGGGGGCGCCGATTCGGTCCGGACAGTTCCCCGAGGGCGGCGTCGATGCCCGCGGCGATGTCGGTGCCCCCGAGGGCCACCAGGGACTGGGCCGCGTTGACGATGGCCCCCGGATTCGTGGTCAAGCCCACCACCACCCGGGCGGTGGTCTCGAAGGCCACCAGGCCCACCTGGTGCTGCGTGAGGTCCATTAGGCCCACGAAGGTCTGGACGGCGCTCCGGGCGGCGGCCAGCTTGTCGCCCTCCATGGAGCCGGAGACGTCGACCACCAAGATTATGTCGGCCTGGTCCGACACCTCGGGGCAGCCACCGTCCAGGCGCAGGGTGACCTTGGTGCGCTCTCCGAGGCGTAGGCGCGTCGGGGCCGCGAACTTGTCCGGAAAGATCTGGCAGTCGAGGCTGGGAGGCGCCGGCGGGGGCGGCGGGACCGCCGCCGGGTCGGGGTCGGCTTCGTACACCCGCACCTGGCGGCGAGTCGGATCGACCACATACACCCGTCCGGTGGCGTCGACGTCGAGATCCGTGGCCGTCGACTCGGCGCTCATGTCAGGGGTCGGATCCAGGGCGTCCCACACGGCGGTCAAGGAGCCATTGGGGGCCACTTTGTAGACCCATCGGTGCCGGGCCAGGGCAAAGACGGCGCCATCGGGGCCGACGGCAATGCGCTCAACCGGTTCCGGGAGGGGCGTGGAGCCGGCGTGGGCGCCGCCGGTGTAGCGCTCCACCTGGTTGCGCGTGCGGTTGAGGAGGTAGACACCCTGGCTCCCGGCCGCGGCGTCGCCGTAGGTGTCGGTGGCGCCCTGCACGCTGAAGGCGGCGCGGGATGCACCGCCCCGCACGTAGGCCCGTACCCGGAACTCGGAGCCTCCGTCCAGGGCGCCGAAGTCGTAGGCTACCGTGACCTCCGACGTTCCGGGGGTCCAGGCCAGTCCGGTCAGGTAGGGGGCTCGCTCGCCGCTTGGCGTGGGGATTGGCCCGTAGCCTCGGATGCGATCGGCCCATACGAGGGCCCCGGTGGGCGCGTACTTGGCCACCAGGCGGTGATCGCTGGTGGTATAGAGGCTGCCGGCGTTGTCGACGGCCAGCTCCTCCACCCCTGCCGCGGCGGTGAGGCCCAAGACCACGCCGCCGGGGCTGCGCCGCTCCACACCGCTGCCGCCGCCTACGACGGTGTATACGTCGCCACTGGGGGCAGCGACAACGCGCCGCGCGTCGCTGGCGTCGGCCCACGTGGCTGCGAGGCGATAGGACTCCAGGCCCTGGGCGTGACCCGCCGGCAGCGATGCCCCGGGGCCGGTGCCAATGAGCAGCGCAACCACCAGAGCCCCCGTCCGCAGTAGGGATGCGGGCGCCAAAGGGTGCAGGCGTAGGGTGGGGGAAGATACGGGCAGCATGATGAACTCTCGATCCTGGGCCAGGTGCCCAGGCCTGTGGTTACTACAACATTATAGGCCCCGGCTCCGGGTGCGGTCAACGCTACATTAAGGGTCCGTCGTCTCCAGGACCCCGCAGCGCGGCCCTCGGTGCGAAAAGGGGTTCTCGGCCGGACTCTTTCCGTGGATCGTCGATGTCTGGCCGACGTCTCCATCGCGGCCGCCTGGTGACGCCGTCGGCGACGATCGTGGCGCCGCGGTCGGTACCATATGACCGTGCACGATGGCGATGGGGCTTTCCGCGCTTACGCTGCGGTCGTGCTGCTGAACTTGGCAGCCCTGGGCCTGGTGGTGCGGGGTCTGCGCTCGCCCACCGCCGGGGCGGTCATGCTGGTGCCGCCGCCCACACCCACGCCACTGCCCAGCCCGACGCCCGCGCCCACGGCCACACCGGCCCGGGCGGTCGTATACGTGTCGGGTGCAGTGGCGCGGCCGCGGGTGGTGAGGTTGCTGGAGGGTGCCCGGGTGGCTGATGCCGTGGCCGCCGCTGGCGGCTTTAGCGCCGCCGCCGCGGAAGAGGCCATCAACCTTGCAGCAGTGGTTCAAGATGGGCAGCAACTCTACGTTCCGGCCCGGGGCCAAGCCCCAACCCCGGCGCCGGGCCTCCACCGCTGTTCCCCGGGCAGGCCGCCGGTCGCGGCTGTGGGGGAGGCGGCCGGCGAGGCTGGCGGGCGCGTCC
>CAZXNP010000085.1:0-7641 GCA_964642035.1 uncultured Anaerolineales bacterium
T
Source organism: uncultured Anaerolineales bacterium (assembly GCA_964642035.1). Lineage (GTDB taxonomy): Bacteria > Chloroflexota > Anaerolineae > Epilineales > Epilineaceae > CAZXNP01. The sequence goes on from CAZXNP010000085.1 coordinate 2, forward strand.
AGAGCTCGCTCTGATGTGGCGCTACGTGCGGCCGCTGTCCGGGGGCGAAGCGTAGCGGCTGACGGACCTTCCCCTCGGGGTGCTCGATGCCCGGTGGTTCCCCGATGGCAGGCGAATCGCCCTGGTGGCGGCGGTGTACCGTGATGCCCTGGACCTGGCGGCCGCCGGCGACCGGGCCGCTGCCATCGAACAGGACCCCGTGAAGGCCCACGTCACCGAGGACCGGGTGTATCGCTACTGGGATCGGTGGCTCACCGACGGCCAGGTCCACCATCTCTTCGTGCTAGACACGGCTTCCCGGGAAATCATTGACATAACGCCCCAGTCCGCCCGTTGGTTTGGGCTGATGGAGGTCACCGACACCTTCCGTATTGCCCCGGACGGCAGCGAGATTGCCTTCGGGGCCGCCAAGTCGGAGGCGCCCCACAACCCCTTGGTGTTCGGCGTCTTCACCGTGGCGGTTCCCCAGGACGGCGCGGCGGCCGCCGAGGAGGTGGACTTGGCTCCCGAGCACTTGGGCCATGCATTCAGGCCCGTGTACTCCCCCGACGGCGCCTGGATTGTCTACGGCATCCAGCGGGAGATCGACTTCTACGCCGACCGCGTGCGCCTGGTGGCCCGGAGGCGACGGGATGCCACGGACCACGTGCTGACGGAGGAGTGGCCCCTCTCGGCTGGCGGCTGGGCTTTCAGTGATGCCAAGACCTTGGTTCTGGCGGCCGAGGTCGAGGGCCGCCGGGGGCTTTTCGTCCTGGATGTTCCGGAGGCGGTAGCCGGTGGTGGAGCGCCCCGGGAGCTGGCCCGGGGTGGTTGGCTTGGCGACCCGGCAGTGGCGGGGGGCCGGGTGTTCGTCCAGAGCCACTCCCTGCGCCAGCCCCCGGAGATCGCCGCCGGCCAGCTGGGGAGCGGCGGCCTGGACCTCGAGGTCATCACCTCCTTCACCACCGACGCCATGGCGGGGGTGCAGCTGGGGGAGGTGGAGGACCTGCGCATCCAAGGCGCTGGGGACGACGAGGTCCAGATGTTCGTCGTCCACCCGCCTGGGCCCAGGGCGCCTGGGCCCCGCCCCTTGGTGCATATGATCCACGGTGGGCCCCACGGGGTGTTCGGCGACTTCTGGCATGCCCGCTGGAACGCCCAGGCCTTCGCCGCCCCGGGGTACGTGGTGGCCCTCGTGAACTTCCATGGCTCCACGGGCTGGGGACAGGATTTCGCCGCCTCGATTCTGGGGCGCTGGGGGGATCAACCCTATCGGGACGTCCTGGCCGCCACGGATGACCTCGTGACCCGGGGCTACGCCGATCCCGAGCGGATGGCCGTGACGGGGGGCTCCTACGGCGGCTATCTGGTGTCGTGGATCTGCGCTCGCACCGACCGCTTCCGCTGTGCCGTCAATCACGCCGGCGTGTGCGACTTCCAGACCCAATACGCCTCGGACATCACCCAGGGCCGGCGCAGGTCCATGGGGGGGGAGCCTTGGGACGACCTCGAGGGCCTTGACGCCTTCAACCCCATGCGCCACGCCGCGGGTTTCGCCACCCCCATGTTGGTGGTTCATGGCATGAAGGACTACCGGGTGCCCTATGCCCAGGGGGTGGCCCTGTACAACATCTTGGTGGCCAAGGGAGTCCCGGCCCGCCTGGTGGTCTACCCCGATGAGAACCACTGGGTGCTGAAGCCGAACAATAGCTGCCACTGGTACGGCGAGGTGCTGGGCTGGCTCGAGAGGTGGCTCGGGGCCGGGGCGACGGCTGCGGAGTCCGGGGGCTAGTGCCTTCCACCTGGGCAAGTCTGGCGCCCTTCGGCATAGGCCAGCAGCGGCCCAACAACTACCTCGAGGTGTGGCGGGCCATCGAGGAAAACAGCGATCAGCTGCCCTTCGCTTGGCGCATCCTCACCCAAGGGGTGTGCGATGGCTGCGCCCTGGGCTCCTCGGGCCTCCGGGACTGGACCCAGAAGGGCGTGCACCTGTGCAACATCCGGCTGCGGTTGCTGCGGCTGAACACCATGCCCGCCCTCGACGAGCGGGCGCTGGCCGACGCCAGCGCCCTGGAGAGGCTCACAGGCGCCGAGCTCCGTGCCCTGGGCAGGCTACCTTACCCCATGATTCGCCGGAGCGGGGAGCCGGGCTTCTCCCGCGCCGGCTGGGACGAGGCGATGGATCTGGTGGCCGCGGCCATTCGCCGCGCCCCGGATCGCGCCGCCTTCTACCTCACCAGCCGAGGCATCGCCAACGAGGTCTACTACACGGCCCAGAAGGCGGTGCGGGCCATGGGGTCCAACGCCATCGACAACGCGGCCAGGGTGTGCCATTCCCCGAGCACCGGCGGTTTGAAGGCCGCACTGGGGGTGGCGGCTACCACGTGTTCCTACGCCGATTGGATCGGCTCCGACCTTGTAGTGTTCCTGGGCTGCAATCCTGCCAACAACCAGCCAGTGACCACGAAGTACATGCACGCCGCCCGGAAGGCCGGCACCCGGATAGTCCTGGTGAACGCCTATCGGGAGCCGGGGATGGAGCGCTACTGGATCCCCTCGATTGCCGAAAGCGCGGTTTTCGGCACGAGGCTGGCCGAGGACACCTTCCTGGTGAACATCGGCGGCGATATTGCCTTTCTGAACGGCGCCATGAAGCACATGGTGGCCGAGGGGTGGGTCGATCGTGCTTTCGTGGAGGGGCACGCCGCGGGGTACGGCGAGTTCGTGGCCAGCCTCGAAGGGCAGAGCTGGGAGGCCCTGGAGCGCCTCTCGGGGACAACTCGCGAGGAAATGCGGTCCTTCGCTCGCATGGTCGGCCAGGCTGAGACGGCGGTCTTCGTGTGGAGCATGGGCATCACGCAGCACGAGTTTGGCGAGGACAACGTGCGGGCGATCGTGAACCTGGCCCTCACCAAGGGTTTCGTGGGCCGCGACGGCTGCGGCCTCATGCCCATCCGAGGTCACTCTGGAGTCCAGGGCGGTGCGGAGATGGGCGCCTACGCCACCGCCTTCCCCGGGGGCCGGGCCGTGAACAGCGCCAATGCCGCCGCCCTCGAGACAGAGTGGGGTTTCCCCGTGCCGGCGGAGCCGGGGCTGACGGCGCCCCGGATGGTGGCCGCCGCCCACGACGGGGCCCTGGAGGTGCTGTACGCCGCCGGCGGCAACTTCGTGGAGGTGCTCCCGGAGCCATCGTACGTGGCCGAGGCCCTGGGCCGGGTGCCGGTGAGGGTGCACCAGGACATCGTGCTGTCGTCCCAGATGCTTTTGGGTGCCCGGGAGGCGGTGGTGCTCTTGCCGGCCGCCACCCGCTACGAGACCCCCGGCGGCCTCACCGAGACCACCACCGAGCGGCGCATCCTCTTCAGCCCCGAGGTCAGAGGCCGCCGGATCGGGGAGGCCCGGCCCGAGTGGCGCATCTTCCAGGACCTGGCCCGGCGGGTGCGGCCGGATCTTGCCGACCGCCTGGACTTTCAGTCGACGGCAGCCATCCGCCAGGAGATCGCCCGGATGGTGCCATTCTACGACGGCATTCAGCACTTGAAGCGGACCGGGGACCAGTACCAGTACGGCGGGGCGCACCTGTGCGCCGGATGGCGCTTCCCAACCCCGGATGGCCTGGCTCATTTCACGCCGGTGGCGCTGCCGGAGACCAAGGTGCCCGCCGGTGCCTTCAGGGTGGCCACCCGCCGCGGGAAGCAGTTCAACACCATCATCCACGAGGCCACCGACGCCATCACGGGTGCCGGCCGCGACGCGGTGCTCATGAGCGGCGACGATGCCCGGGGTCTGGGCCTTGCCGACGGGCAGCCGGTGGTGCTGACCAGCGAAACGGGCACCTTTCGCGGCCGGGTCCTTGTGGCGCCCATGAAGCCGGGCAACATCGAGGTGCATTGGCCCGAGGGCAACGTGCTAATCGACCACGAAGCCCTGTCCCGGGAGGTGGACATTCCCGACTACAACGCGACGGTGACCGTTGAGGCGGTCCTGGAGTGATCCTGCCCCGGGAGGTGCGTCCGGACCCAGCAGCGGCGCGCGCCGGAGCCGGCGATGAGGGCGCCGCGGCCGTCGATGTGCTGCGGGCCGTCCGGGGCGAGGCGCGCTTGGAGGCCGATCGGGTGGCGGTGGAGGAGCCGCTGGAGGTGCGGGTGGTCAGCGCGGTCGGCGGCGCGCCGGCGCAAGCCGTGGCCGTCACCATGCGCACCCCGGGGCACGACCCGGAGCTCGCCGCAGGCTTCCTCTACGCAGAGGGAATCATCTCCTCGGCCGCGGACCTGGCCGGTCCTCCGGTTGTCGGCGAAGGGCGCAACGTGGTCACCGTCCGCCTGGCCACCGGGGTGGCGCCTAATCTCGGCTCCCTGGAGCGCCACTTCTTCGCCACCAGCGCCTGCGGTGTGTGCGGCAAGGCGGGCTTGGACCAGCTGGCCATCCGGGGCTGTCGCCCTCTGGGCCCGGGCTTCTCCATTGCCGGCGAAACCCTGCGGACCTTGCCGGCGAGGCTACAGGCTGGGCAGAGGCTCTTCCAGGCCACCGGCGGCCTCCACGCCGCCGGCGCCTTCGACAGCCAAGGCCGCCTCGTGGCGCTGCGGGAGGATGTGGGCCGCCACAATGCCGTCGACAAGCTCGTGGGCTGGGCTCTCTTGGCTGGACGGCTACCCCTGGTGGATGAGGCTATGGTGGTGAGCGGCCGCGCCAGCTTCGAATTGGTGCAGAAGTGCCTCATGGCCCGGTGTCCGGTTCTCGCCGCGGTGTCGGCTCCCAGCAGCCTGGCGGTGGAGGTGGCGGCGGTCTTCCACATGACCCTGGTGGGCTTCCTAAGGCCTCGCCGCTTCAACGTCTACGCGGGGCGGTGGCGGATCGCCGGCGTCGAGGAGCCTGCTACATGATTTGCCGGGTGCCCACGTAGGCGGGAATCTGCCCCCGGTAGCGGTACAGGGCGCGCACCAGGCGGGAGTATCCCCGGCGGTGCCGGCGCACCCACGCTTGGTCCGCGGCACGGCGGGCCCCGGCCAGGAGGGTGGGGTAGGCGTGGATAGTGTCGGAGATTGACGTCAGCTTCACCCCGTTCCTCATCGCCAGGGCCAGCTCGCCGATGATCTCGCCGGCCCCGGTGCCCACCGCCACGGCGCCCAAGATGCGGCCCCGCCGGGCGTGGATCACAATGGCGCCCGCCGGCGCCCCCTCCATGACGGCGCGATCGATCTTGTCGTAGGGCAGGTGGATGGTATCGAAGGTGGTGCCGGCGGCCGCCAGCTGGGCCGCCGTCTGGCCCACCTGGGCGCACTCCGGGTCGGTGAAGGTCACCCGGGGGACGACCCGGACCTCAAAGCGCCTGATGGGCAAGGCGAACACGGCGTTGATGGCAGCGGCCTTGGCCATGTCCTCGGCCACGTGGGAGAGCATCGCCCCGCCGGTGACGTCGCCGGCGGCGAAGATGTGGTGCCGGTTGGTCCTGGCGTGACGGTCCACGGCGATACCGGCGCTGGTGGCGGCCACTCCGGCGACGTCGAGGCCCACCCCGTCGATCCGGGGTCTCTTCCCCACGGCCACCAGGAGGGCGTCGGCAGTGAGGCTGGTGGGGGCGATGGCCGTGGTTCCCGAATTCGGGGCGCCCACGGTCAGGCGCAGCCCGGCCTCAGTCTCCTCGACGGCGGCCACGGACTGGCCGAGGCGGAAGGACAGGCCCTCGGCCTCGAGGGCGGGGCGAAGGATGGCGTCACAGAGGGGGTCGTCGCCGGGCAGAATACGATCCGCCACATCGAGGATAGTGACCTGGCTGCCGAGGCGGGCAAAGGCCTGGCCCAGCTCGAGGCCCACGGGCCCCGCCCCGAGGACGGCCAGGCGCCGTGGCTGGGTCTCCAGGTCGAAGATCGTGGCGTTCGTGAGGCAGCTTGCCGCCGACAGGCCATTCACCGGGGGTAGGATCGGTGCGGCCCCCGTGGCGATGATGCCTCGACGGAAGGCAATGCGCCTCAGGCCGTCCTCGGTCTGGACCGCGAGGTCCCGGGGGCCGAGGAAGGAGCCGTTGCCGATCAGGACCTCGATGCCATGCTCGGCCAGCACAGCCGGGGAGTCCGCCGCCTCGTAGACCCGGCGCCGGGTGTCCCGGACCATGGCCATGATACGGCCGAAGTCGGGGGCTGGGGGCGCCGCCAAGCCGCCGGCGGCAGCCAGGTGCCGGGCGCCGTGGACCTGCTTGGCCAGGTGCAGCAGCGCCTTGCTGGGGACGCACCCCGTCCACGTGCAATCGCCACCAGGGAGGTGGCGCTCCACCAGGGCGGTGCGGGCACCGAAGCTGGCGCTGATGCCGGCGGCGGTCAGGCCGGCGGCGCCGCCGCCCAGGACGACGATGTCGTACCTGTCGGCCGCGGCATGGGGGGGCGATGGGGCCATTCACACTCCAAGGGGGCGGGTTCTAGCCGAGGTCATCCTTCAGCCGCTCGTACTCGGCGGGGGTATTGACGGCGGCGAAGGTGTGGGGGCCAGCCCCCGGCCACCTCGACCAGTCGGCGGGCTCCACGATGCGGACGCCACCAGGCGGTGGAAGCCTTACGTCCATTGCCGCGCCGGCTGTGGCGCCCGGGGCCGGGACTCCTGGTGCCCCGGGGCGGGCTAGCCCAGCCACGAATCGCGTCAGGGAGGCCTCGCCCCCCGCCACGGCCGCGGCGAGGGCTGGGGCCAGGGGCCGGGCGTAGACGGCGCAGGTCACCTGCAGCCGTCCGTCGGCCCGGGGGACCACGATGTCGGCGGCCTCCGCCTCGGCCAGGGCCGCCAGGCGGGCCAGGATGGGGCCGGTGACGAGGGCCAGATCGACGGCCATAAGGAGGGCCCGGGGGCCCGGCACCTTCGGCAGGGCCTCGGCCAGGGCCGCCATGGGGCCCGCGCCAGGAGTGGCATCCACCACGAACTTGGCCTCCCCCGCGAGGTGAGGTGCCAGGAGGGCCTCGTCGGCCGCCCCCGCCACCAGCATCCACACGCCCCCGACGTGCCGGGCGGCTTCGAAGGCCCGGGCCGCGAGGGGACGGCCGCCTAGGGGCAAGAGGCGCTTGTCGTGGCCCATGCGCCGCGAGGCCCCGCCGGCCAGCAGCAGCACCGTTGTGGAGGCGCCCATGGATGAAGGATGCCATGCCGGGCCAGCGGCACCACCCTGGACCCGCAGCTTTGAGGCCGGCGGCGGGGCGGGTATCTTCTGGCCGCCATGGATGACACTGCGATCGGCGGCGAAGGTGCGGCCTTGACGGCGGCTATCGCCCCTGACCCTAAGGTCCTCGAGGCGCTTCTCGCCGCCACGGCCGCTCGCCATGACCACCTGTGCCCACGGCAGGTCCTGGGGGTGCGAATGGGCCTGGCCGGTGGGCGTCTTGTGGGTATCGATGTACCCCAGGCGGACAAGGGGCTTTTCACCGTTGTCGAGACCGACGGTTGCGGGGCCGACGGGGTGTCGGTGGCCACGAACTGCTGGGTCGGGCATCGCACCCTCCGGGTCGAGGACTATGGCAAGATGGCCGCCACCTTCGTGAATCGGGCTTCGGGCCGAGGGGTCCGGATACACCCTCGGGCCGAGGCCCGGGACAGGGCTGCCGCCCGAGCCCCGGAAGCCGAGGCGCGGTGGCACGCGATGTTGCTCGCCCATCAGCTGATGCCCCCTGCGCCGCACGGCACAG
>CAZXNP010000086.1:0-2911 GCA_964642035.1 uncultured Anaerolineales bacterium
ACCCGGGCGCCGGGCGGCGCCCCGCGCCTCCGGCGGTGGGATCGCCAGGCGACGTGGAGGAACACCTTGACCGCGGCTGGGTCCCCGAGGCGCGGCAGATCGCGGCTGAAGAAGGCGTCGGGCACCGGGGTTCGCCGGGCGCGATCCCGATACCCCCGGCCCTTCATCGCCGCCCCCTCACAGGGGCACCGGCTCCACCGGATCGAGGGCGGCGCTTTCGAATCGCATCCTGTCGGCCTTGAAGAGCAACTGCACCCTGCCCGTGGGGCCATGGCGGTGCTTGGCAACGATGATCTCGGTGATGTTGTATTGCAGCGGCTCATCGTCGTCGTCCTTCTCCCGGTAGAGCATGAGGACGATGTCCGCATCCTGCTCGATGGAGCCGCTCTCCCGCAGGTCCGACAGTTTCGGCCGCCCGCCGGGCCGGTGCTCCACCGCCCGGGACAGCTGGCTCGCGGCGATCACCGGTACCCCCAGCTCCCGGGCCAGCCCCTTGATGGCCCGGGAAATGAGGCTGATTTCCTGGACGCGGTTCTCCGACCGCTGCCGGGCGTGCATGAGCTGCAGGTAGTCCACCACGACGAGGTCGACCCCCCGCTCGGCATGCAGCCGCCGTGCCTTGGTGCGCAGCTCGAAGGGCGAGAGGCCTGGCGTGTCGTCGATGTAGATCTGTAGGCCCTCGAGGGCCCCGATGGCCCGGGCAACGAGCTCCATTTCGTCGGAGCGAATGTTGCCGAGGCGCAGCCTGTTGGTCGGAATACCCGTCTCGGCCGCCACGAGGCGTTGGACGAGCTGCAGGGCGCTCATCTCGAGGCTGAACATCGCCACGGTGGCCCCCCGCTTGGCGGCCAGGTTGTGCACCACCGTCAACAACCAGCTCGTCTTGCCCATGCCGGGGCGACCGGCGACGATGCAGACGTCGGAGGGCTGGAGGCGACCCAGGAGTTTGTCCAAGTCGGCAAACTCCGTGGACACCCCCATGAGGGATTCGTGCCCCGCCTGGATCTCCTCGATCTGCTCGAAATACGCGTCGAGGACATCGCGGATAGGGGCCAGGTCCTGCCGGCCCCGGCTCCGCAGGACGCCGTAGAGGATGGCCTCGGCTTGATCGACGGTGTCCTCGATGGTCTCGGCGGAGTCGTCCCACGCCAGCTTGGCGATGCGCCCGCTGGCGCCGATGAGGCGCCGCCGGACCGCTGCCCGGCGCACCAGCTCGGCGTAGTGCTCAACGTGCACGGACACGGGGGTCACGGAGATCAGTTCCGTGAGGTAAGCCTCGCCCCCGACCTTGTCGAGGCTGCCTTCTCGAGTCAGCTCCGAGGATACGGTGACGACGTCAACTGCCTGATGGCGGTGGTACAGCCTGATCATGGCATCGTAGATGCCCCGGTGGCTGGGCCGGTAGAAGTCATCACCCTCGAGGGTGGCGGCCACTCGAACGATGGCGGAGGCGTCGGTGAGAAGGGCGCCGAGGACTGCCTCCTCCGCCTCGAGGTTGGAGGGAGCCATGTCTTCGGATGGCGGCACGTGGGGGTCCTTTGGTTCCGGTGGGGGCGGAGCCCGCCGGCCGGGGTCACCCGGCAGGCGCTCCGTTGCGAATCAGTTCTCCTCGTCGTCGCCTTCATCGAGATCGAGGGAGTCCACGAAGTCGCGGAAGAGCCGCAACCTCCCCGGGTCGGTGGCGTCGTCGCCTTCCCCCTCCGACTCGTCCTCCATCTCTTCCGACGGCACTTGGCCGGCCCGGTCCATGACGGCCTCGGCCACGTAGATGGGCACGTCGACCCTGACGCCCAGGGCAATGGCGTCGCTGGGGCGAGCGTCCACCTCTATCTCCTCGCCGCCCACGTCGACGACGATGCGGGCGTAGAAGGTGTCATTCCTGAGCTCGCTAATCACGATCTGCTTGACCGTGCCCCCGAGGCGCTCCAGTACTCCCCGCAGTAGATCGTGAGTCATGGGCCGGGCCACTTCGGTGCCCTGCAGCCCGAGGGTGATGGCCTCCGCCTCGCAGGGGCCGATGAAAATCGGCAAGAAGCGGGGGCTATCGGTCTCCCGGAGCACAACCAAGCGCTGCTGGGAGATGAGGCTCACCCTGATGCTCTCGACGGTGACTTCGATCACGGGGAGATCTCCCGGACCGCCGCGCCGGCGGCCCTCTGGGTCCGGATTATAGCACGGGCGCGGGAGGCCCCCGATCGGCCTTCGGCCATGGCCCGGACCCGCCGCGGCCGCTCCCGTTTCGTGTTGGGAGCGGCCAGGCCTTTCGCCCCGTCAAGCCTTCCACCTATAATCGAGGCCGCCCCCGCGCTTCCCGCTCCCATTCTGGTGCCCCATGCCCCTCCTCCAGATCAACGTCACCCTTGGGCTCAAGCTGGCCGCCGCCTTTTTCGGCGCCGCGGCCGCCCTCTTCCTTTTCGCCCTGCTGGCCTGGACGGCCCGGGACATTGCCGCCCGCACCAACGACTTCGCCCTCCGGGCCGTCGCCGTTCTGGCCGTCCTGCTCTTCAACGTCCTAGGGCTGGTGATGTACATGCTCCTGCGGCCCCCCGAGACAGCGGCTGAGCGCCGGGAGCGGGAGCTGGTGGAGGCCATCCTCACCCGGGAGGCCGGCGGCGGCTGAGGGGCCGGGCCGGGTTTGCGCCCCCGAGGCGCTATAATCACGGCGCGACTGTAATCGATGTAACACCAGGAACGGGCGGCCGACTCCAGCGCCCCATGGACCGCCCACCCCCTATAGGAGGGCGGGCTATGCGTGTGCGACTAGTGGCGGCTGTGGGCGCCATCGCGATTGTGAGCCTCATGGCGGCGGGCTGCGGCGGCGCCTCCACTGGAGCCGAAAAGGCCCCGGGGGGGAGTGACTCCACCTCGGACAGCCCCAAGGCCACCGAGGCCCCAGTGCCCGCTACCGGGA
>CAZXNP010000086.1:3011-7557 GCA_964642035.1 uncultured Anaerolineales bacterium
CCCCCGGCGAAGCGACCGGCGCCGACAGCCCGGCGGACGCCACCGCCGAGGCGTTGCCGACGGCCGACCCCACCCAGCAAGCAGTCGCCGCCGACTTCACCTTCCCCCGCATGGGGCCGGAGGAGCCGGTAATGATGATCTACGAGTTCGCGGACTATCGGTGCCCCTACTGCCGCCGCTTCGCCACGGACACCCTGCCCCAGCTGGAGGAGGACTTCATGGGCGAGGACGGCCAAGTGGGCCTGTCCTTCGTCGACTTCCCCCTGTCAGCCCACGGCTTCCCCGCCGTGGTGGCGGCCGAAGCGTCCCATTGCGCTGGGGAGCAAGGGGCGTACTGGGAGATGCACAACTCCATCTTCGGCCATTTCGCCGACATGAACGATCTGCCCCTCGACGACGAAGCCCCGTCGGTGGACATGATGGTGGGCTTCGGCGACGACCTGGGCCTGGATACCGATGCCCTGCGCCAGTGCCTCGAAACCCAGCGGTACCGACCAACCATCGGCACCATCTACCGGGATGCCCGGGACGCCAATGTGGACGTGACGCCCACCCTCATAGTGGGCCAGCAGGTGGTCCTGGGCTTCTTGAGCTACGAAGAGCTAAAGCCAGTCGTGGAGCGGCAGCTGGCGATAGCCCTTGGTACGCCGGTGGCGCCCGCAACACCAATCGGGGGTACCCCCGAGGCGTCATCAGACGGCTGAGGCCCCGGGGACCGGCCGACGCCTTGGCGCCCCGGAGGGAACCGTGATAGAATGGCGCCGTAACAGGTAGCTTCATCCCGAGGGGCGGAGGGACTCGGCCCGTTGAAGCCCCGGCAACCAGGCTGTGGCCCAGGTGCCAACTCCGACAGGCGCGTTCCCACGCGCCTGGCAGATGGAGCAGCGTCGTACCGGTCTCTCTGTCTGCTGGAGAGGCCTTTTTGCGTCCCCCGAGGTTGCGAGACGAGAGCGCCGGACCCGCGGCGAGGGCCATCGGAGTAGAGCGGTTTGCGCATCATTGTCACAGGCTCCATTGCCTACGACTACATCATGTCTTTTCCGGGGGTGTTCAGCGATCACATACTCCCGGCCAAGATCGACGTTCTGTCCGTGAGCTTTCTAGTGGACAGTCTGCGGCGGGAGTCCGGTGGCTGCGCGGCCAACATCGCCTACACCCTCGCCCTCCTGGGGGAACAACCAGCCTGTATGGCCACAGTGGGCCACGATTTTGACGACGACTTGGCGCGCCTGGCTGGCCACGGCGTGGACACGTCGCTGATCGAGCGCGTGGACGGGGAGTCCACCTCGAGCTTCTTCGTGTCCACCGATAGCACCGGCTGCCAGATCGCCAGCTTCTACGTGGGGGCCATGGGGGCGGCGGACCGCCTTTCCTTCCATGACGTGGCGACCCAGGACGTGGCGGCAGCCATCATATCGCCCAACGCCCCGGCGGCCATGGAAAAGTACGTGGCGGAGTGCCAGACCCTCGGCATACCCTACGTGTACGACCCCAGCCAGCAGATCGTGCGGCTGTCGGCCGAGGCCATTGTGGAGGGTATTGCGGGCAGCCGCATATTCATCGCCAACGAGTATGAGTTCGAACTGATTCACTCCAAGACGGGCCTTGACGTCGAGGACGTGAAAGACCTGGCCGGGACCTTGATAATCACCCGCGGCAAAAGCGGCTCCATCGTGCGCCGCGGTAACGACGTGCACACGATCCCCGTGGCCCTCCCGACGGCCGAGGTCGACCCCACGGGAGTGGGCGATGCCTACCGCGCCGGGGTGCTCTTCGGCATGCTCCACGACCTCTCGTGGCCCACAGCCGGCCGAGTCGGCGCCCTGGCGGCCACCTACAGCCTGGAGGCGGTGGGTACCCAAAACCATGCCTTCAGCATCGCTGAGTTCTTGACTCGGTACGCTGGGGCATTCGGGGCGGTGCCCAACGAGCTGAGGGATGCCCTGGCCGCCCGGGGAGGCCACCCCGCCATTGGCTCCACCGTCGGCGACGCCGACGTCCTTCAAAGGAGTGGTGAATGAAAGTGAATCCGGCGACCACGGCTCCGGGCCACGACGTCCTCGACCTGGCCCTGGCCGAGCAGGGCGTCCGACGCATCGAGCGTGCAGCGCGGGCAATGCCCGAGCTGGGCTCCATCCGCCACCGCTTCGAGGTCGAGCGACCATTGACCGGCCTCAGGATCGCGGCGTGCCTCCACGTCACTACCGAAACCGCGAACTTGATGCGCGCCCTCGTAGCGGGGGGCGCCGATGTGGCCTTGTGCGCCTCCAATCCCTTGTCCACCCAGGACGACGCCGCCGCAGCCCTGGTGGCGTCCTACGGCATACCCACGTTTGCGGTGCGCGGCGCCGACCGCGACACCTACTATCGACACCTATCGGCCGCCCTCGATACCGGGCCCAGCATCACCATGGACGACGGCTGCGATCTGGTGACCCTGATACACCAGGATCGAACCGAGCTCCTGGCCCAGGTGCTGGGTGGCACCGAGGAAACGACCACGGGGGTCATTCGCCTGCGGGCCATGGCCGCCGACGGCGCGCTGAAGTACCCCATAATCGCGGTCAACGAGGCCCAGACCAAGCATCTCTTCGACAATCGCTACGGCACGGGCCAGAGCACCTTGGACGGCATCATCCGCGCCACCAACGTCCTTGTGGCGGGCAAGACCTTCGTCGTCGGCGGCTACGGGTGGTGCGCCCGGGGCATTGCCAGCCGCGCCCGAGGCCACGGCGCCAACGTGATCATCACCGAAGTCGATCCCCTCCGGGCCCTGGAGGCGGTCATGGACGGCTACCGGGTGATGACCATGCGGGAGGCGGCGCCCATCGGCGACTTATTCGTGACAGCCACCGGGGACATCAACGTCATCGACGCCGACGACTGGGCCCGGATGAAGGATGGCGCCATCGTCGCCAACAGCGGCCACTTCAACGTTGAGCTCAACCTCCCAGCCCTCATGGAGCTGACCGCCGAGGTCCGGCAGGTGCGGGACAACGTGCAGCAACACGAACTCACCGACGGCCGGACCATCAATGTCCTGGCCGAGGGCCGCCTGGTGAACTTGGCGGCCGCCGAGGGGCACCCGGCAAGCGTGATGGACATGAGCTTCGCCAATCAGGCCCTTGCCCTTGAATACCTGGCCGCCCGGACCAACGACCTCGAGGCTGTCGTGCATGAGGTGCCAGCGGACATCGACGCCCGAGTTGCCCGGCTCAAGCTAGACGCCATGGGCATTGAGATAGACTCCCTGACCGCCCGCCAGGAGAAGTACCTGGCCTCGTGGCGGGAGGGCACATGACGGCCCTACGCCACTCGAATCCCCAGGAGCGCCATCGATGACCACCATGTTCGCGGCCCCCGGTTTCCTCTTCACCAGCGAGTCGGTGACTGAGGGCCATCCGGACAAGCTATGCGACCAGATTTCCGACGGCGTCCTGGACGCCGTTCTGGCCCTCGATCCCGCGGGCCGGGTGGCCTGCGAGACGGCGGTCACCACGGGCCTCGTCCTGGTGATGGGCGAGATCACCACGGCGGCGACGGTAGACTATTCGAAGGTGGCCCGGGACGTCGTGGCCCGGGCCGGCTACACCGATGCCGCCTACGGCTTCGATGCCGCCACCTGCGCGGTGATGACGTCGGTCAAGGAACAATCGGCCGACATAGCCGGAGGTGTGGGCCGGGCCCTCGAGGTCCGGGGGAGCGACGGAGCCGACGACGAGATCGCGGCCCTGGGGGCCGGCGACCAGGGGATGATGATCGGCTTCGCCTGTCGCGAGACGGAAGCCCTGATGCCCCTGCCGATCACTTTGGCCCATCGCCTCGTGAAACGCCTGGCGGAGGTCCGGGGGGCCGGCAGCCTGGCGTACCTGCGTCCGGACGGCAAGAGTCAGGTGAGCGTGGAGTACGCTGGCGGCGTGCCGCGGCGCGTCACCAGCATCGTGCTGTCGACGCAGCACGACCCCGATGTGGACAACGGCCGCCTCCGGGACGACCTGGTGCGCGATGTAATCGCCCCCTCCGTGCCCGAGGAGTACCTCGACGGCACGGAGTACTACATCAACCCCTCCGGCCGCTTCGTCATAGGCGGGCCCATGGGCGATGCGGGTGTAACCGGCCGGAAGATCATTGTGGACACCTACGGCGGCATGGCTAGCCACGGCGGCGGGGCCTTCAGCGGCAAGGATCCCACAAAAGTGGACCGGTCGGGAGCATATGCGGCCCGTTGGGTGGCCAAGAACCTCGTCGCCGCCGGCTTGGTGGACCGGGTTGAGCTCCAGATCGCCTACGCCATTGGCAAAGCCGAACCCGTGTCCCTGGGCATCGAGACCTTTGCCACCCACCACGTTGACCCGGCCCGCATCGACCAACTGGTCCGGGACGTGTTCGACCTCCGGCCGGGGGCGATCATTCGCGATCTGGACCTCCGGCGCCCCTGGTACCAGGCGACGGCATCCTACGGACACTTCGGCGAGCACGCGGCGGGGGGGGCCGGGGGACAGAGAGATCGAGCGGTGCGGGCGGCACTACACCGACGTGCAGGGCC
>CAZXNP010000087.1:0-7476 GCA_964642035.1 uncultured Anaerolineales bacterium
TCAACGCCGTCGACAATCTGCTCTGCGATCCAGATCATCAACAGCCGACCATCGGTATTGTCCTTTGCAAGGAACGCAGCCGCGTCATCGTGGAATACACCCTGCGCGACAGCACCCAGCCAATCGGAGTTTCCACATACCGATTGCTCCCCGAACCACTCAAGGATGAATTGCCCACCGTCGAAACGCTGGAAAACGAACTGCGAAAAATGGAGGGGGAGCAATGATCCACTTCCCGCGTCTCGCCGAACTCTACGAGCAGATGCCTGCCTGCCGAAGCCTCAGCGCAGGCAGGACCGAGCCCGAAGAACTCGACGCCGCCATTCGCCAGAATCTGGAGGTGCTCGAATATGGCGAGTGAGTGGCCACAAGTTCAGTTTGCCGATGCCCCCCTCGAAATAATCGACGGAGATCGTGGCAAGAACTACCCGAAGCAGGAAGAGTTCGCCAGCGTAGGGCACTGCTTGTTTCTCAATACGGGTAACGTGACGACCAGTGGCTTCAACTTCGAGAGTTGCCAGTTCATTTCAGAAGAAAAGGACTCCCTGCTTCGAAAAGGAAAGCTCTTACGAAATGACATAGTACTGACAACAAGAGGGACTGTTGGAAATGTTGCTTACTACAACGGCAGCGTCCCCTATGAACACATTCGCATCAACTCTGGTATGGTGATTTTTCGTCCTAATTGTAAGGAACTGCTTCCGGCATTTTTGTACCAGTTTTTTCGATCAAAATTATTTTTAGACCAAGTGTCCGCACTGCGCTCCGGAAGCGCTCAACCGCAACTTCCGATCCGCGACATAAATCGAATCCAAATACGCCTCCCCTTGCCGCCCGAACAGCAGTGTATCGCCGAAATGCTGGGCTCGCTGGACGATAAGATCGAGTTGAACCGGCGGATGAACCGGACGCTGGAGAAGATGGCGGCGGCGATCTTCAAGAGCTGGTTCATCGACTTCGACCCCGTCCACGCCAAAGCCGAAGGCCGCGACCCCAACCTCCCCGCCGAAATCGCCGACCTCTTCCCCGACACCTTCGAAGACTCCGAACTTGGTGAAATTCCGAAGGGGTGGCGAGCAGAATACCTGCCAGAAGTAATTGAAGTAAATCCAAGCCGGAGTCTTTCGCGCGGGACGGTCGCTCCCTATGTGGCCATGAAGGAAATGCCTACGCGGCTATCCCGCCCGACAAGCTGGTGGCGGCGCAAGTTCGGTTCGGGCTCAAAATTTCAAAACGGCGATGTGCTTCTGGCTCGCATTACTCCGTGTCTGGAAAACGGGAAGACAGCGTTTGTCGATTTTCTCGACGGCGAAGAGGTTGGGTGGGGTTCCACAGAGTACATCGTCTTGCGCAGCAAGCCACCGCTGCCCCCGGAGTTCACGTACTGCCTCGCGCGGTCCGATAGGCTGCGGGAACACGCGATTTCCAACATGACCGGCACCTCCGGCCGCCAGCGCGTTCCGGCCACTTGCTTTGACAGATTCCCCGTCGTGGTCCCTGACGACGACGTAGCCGTGGCTTTTGGACAGTTCGTTCAGCCCGCCTTCCGCAAGACGAAGGCGAACGATCTCCAATCCCGAATTCTGGAGAAGACCCGCGATAGACTACTGCCCAAACTTCTGAGCGGCGAAATCGAAGCGCCTGCAACCGCTGACATTCAGGAGGGCGCGGCATGACGGCACAACCTCCGCGCGAAGGACTCAGAATCGCACGACTGCTGATGGTCCTGAGCAGCATATCGCCGCTCTTCATCCTTTGGGCGATTCGAGGAAACAGCCTGATTCCCGATGAGTACTTCATCGGCTTTTGCGCCTTCATGGTTGTTGCGCCAAACGGTTTTCTATGGTTACGGCTTCGCACGGCCAAGAAGCAGGACGACAAGCGAGAAATCACGGTTGGGAGGGCCGACGATCACCGAGACCATATCCTTGTCTACCTCTTCGCCATGCTCTTACCGTTCTACTCCGAAGACCTTGGAAACTGGCGTTACTTCGGCTCGTCCGTCGCAGCGCTCGCTTTCATCGCGTTCCTATTCTGGCACCTCAACCTGCACTACATGAACCTTCTGTTTGCGGCTCTGGGCTACCGGGTATTCACGGTGTACCCACCCGATGACGGCAACCCAATCACTGGAAAAACGAGCTTAGCGATTATTACCAAGCGCGTTTGCCTGGCCCCCGACGAGCGTTTCGTTGCCTACCGTCTGAGCGACACGGTCTACATGGAGGTGGCGGAATGAATCTCGACTTCGACATCAGCAAGGTGCGGGTAACAGAATTCGGCGTTGGACGTGACGACGGGGAGGAACAAACCTTCGTCGCGGTGCCGGTAGACGCCCAGGTCCAGAGGGAGCTACAGGGAATGATGCGGGCGACCTGGAAAGGGATGCAGAAGGACGAGGAAGGTCCAGCGAAGTATGAACCTTCAGAGAAGCACGCCAGCACGGAGTATCTTTACCTGCCATTGGACGATGACCTGGCGGCACCGATTCGGGATCTTCACCAAGCACAGAACCTATCCATTGACAGCAGCGCGCTGGACAAAGTGGCTTCAATGTTTTGCTACTTCGCGCGCCTGACCGACACAAAAGGCAAGCGCCTGACGGCGCTGCGAAGAGCCACGCAGTTCAAGGGCGTGTTGAAGAGCCGTCTGCTACGGCTTGTGAGCGACTCTTTGAAAATCGTCGAAGACAAGATTTTCAAACTCGACAACGACTTCGATCTTCTCACCGACTCAAAGAACATCCACATATTGCGCCCCAGCGGCTTCGAGTTTGCCGGGAAGCTTCAGCAAGCAATTCTGGATGCAGCCCCAGCCAACATCAAAAAGATCGCAAAAGACCTCACCTCCGTGGACTTTTCAGGAATCGAAACTTACGCGGGCAGGCATCCGAGAGCAGCGCGTTATCTGGCGTCAATTCAAAGCCAGGGAGAGACAAAGAACATCGACAGAGCCGCCTTGCGAAAGCATTGCAAGAACACCGGCGTCGATGTCAATTTGAAAAACGGCAAGATCATCATTGCGGAGGGTCACGAGGTCGCTTTCTTGGAAGTCTTGGACCGCCGTCGCTACGAGCAGAACCTGACCAAAGGCCCGACGGAGCGATTCAAGGCCACGGGGAGAAGGAAGCTGAATGGATAGCATTTACTTCAACCGTGCCGACCATGGTTTTACCGGCATTGCCGATCAAGCAGAGGTTGCGGCATGACCGAGCTTGCCCTTGCTACCGTCAGCTACGAAAGCCAGAACGGGCAAGTGTCCTGGCGCGGCGTTAGCATGGAGGCCGGCAACGGCTTCAACACATTTATGACCAACGATGTCGCATCACGGCTTCACGACGCAGAAGGCCACGCCGAGTTCGAAGCATATCTGCGGGGATTAGCCAATACCGGATTCGCTCGCGACAGCCTCAACGCCATTCTGGCGGTCGAAGTCCCCGAAGAACGCGACTGGGCAGTCGGCGAAGCCATGGCAGAAGCCTACTTGAATCGCGAACACGAAATCACCTGGCCCTGGAACATGAAGCGCGATAAGCGCAATCCCAAGGCAAGCCTTCCGGGAGCCGATCTTGTTGGCTTTGAGATCGACGGCGACAACGCACGTCTCGCGCTTGGAGAGGTCAAAACATCTACCGACGCAAACACACCACCTGGTGTAATGAACGGCAGGAGTGGCATGACCCACCAGATTGACAATCTGGCGAACGACCTATCCCTGATTTGTCAACTGCTCAAATGGCTCTTGCCTCGTTGCAAAGGCACGACACACGAGACATCCTTCAATGCGGCAATCGGGGTCTTCTTGGACTCGGGAAACAAAGCGATTTCACTCTTTGGGGTTTTGATCCGGGACACGCAGCCGAATGAGCTGGATTTGCAGGCACGGGGTCAAACCCTGGCATCAGTACTGCCGGCTCCGACGACGTGCCGTTTGATCGCAATATACCTGCCATGCGCCATTTCTGACCTTCCTACTCGCGTAGCGGGAGGTGAGTCATGAGCCATTGGCTGCTTGAGAAGTTGAATGAGACACGACAGCAAGCTCTAAAGCAGGCTGAACGCGCGCAGATTCTCCGAGAGCTACTCAATACGCAGTCCGAGGTGGACCACGACCTGATCCGCCGCACTGCCGAGGCGTTGGAAATGGTTGTTCTCGATCTTGTCATGGAAGATATTTCCGACAACGAAGAGAAACAGAAAGAGTTGAAGCTCGCCGCCGCCGACGCATTCCGATTGCTTCGCGCCTTGCCACAACCGACCGAAGCGCTCGATGCCGGAATGTTTCTGTTGCGCGCGGGAACCCTTGCCGTGTTGGGTGACAAAGGTTCTGACGCCGCACGGTGGATGAGAGAGACGCCTTGGCCCGATCTTCCAATAGATTCGGAAGACTGGAGTAAGCGCACCTGGGCGACGGTCATAGACATCTGGCTACGCCTCATTCGTAAACATGGGTGGTCGGATCGCGACGCGGTATTGGAAAGAATTGCCCGGCTGCGTGAGGCTCAATCTAATTTTGAACAAGCTCATCTCCAAGAGCGGGAGCCTGCTCATGCAAAGGCGACCGCGCTGGAATTGATTGGGCTTTACCACTTAGCCAAGGCGGCCGAAATTTTTGCTCACTACATAACCGATGGTGTAGTGGATAAGAAATACCAGATCCACCAATTGCTTGAGACGCATTTTGACCGTGTTATGGCCGTCTGCAAGCATGCGCAGATGATCGATCTGGAACCACTGAGTCGGCTTCTTGCGGCAAGTGCTTCGCAAATGGCGGAAAACTCGATCTGGACCGTGACACGAGCGGTCAACTCTTGTGTCACGCAGTTCGTGCGCAACCTTGTTGATCGAGGCCGGGGCGACAGAGCCATTTTTGACGTACTCCCACCGCAGCGTCGGACCTTGGCGGAAAGGGGCCTCCTTGGCTCAAGTCGCCGCGCCGTCGTTGTCAGCTTGCCCACCTCCAGCGGAAAGACACTGATTGCCGAATTCCGAATGCTACAAGCACTGAATCAGTTCGACCATGAGCGCGGCTGGGTTGCTTATTTGGCCCCGACACGAACATTGGTGAATCAAATTGCGCGGCAACTTCGCCGAGACTTGGAACCACTCAAGATTGTCGTTGAGCAGGTCAGCCCCGCACTTGAAATTGACAACATAGAAGCGGAGCTGCTGCGTCAACGCGATCGGGCTAACGCCTTTCGGGTCCTGGTTACAACCCCCGAAAAGTTGGACCTTATGCTCCGCCAGGGCTGGGAGGCCGAAATAGGTCGCCCGTTGACCCTGGTGATTGTCGATGAGGCCCACAATATTCAAAGTGTGCGGCGAGGACTTAAACTGGAACTTTTGCTCGCTACGATCAACAGCGAGTGCCAGCGCGCGCAATTTTTACTGCTTACCCCATTTATAGACAATGCGCGTGAAGTCGCACGCTGGCTTGGAGGGCAGAATTCCGAGGACATCAGCTTGGCCCTTGATTGGCAACCCAATGACCGGGTAATCGGAATCATCCAGGCCGAACAAGGTGATGCACTCAACCACCGGAGCTACGACTATCAGCTTCGCTTGGAGACTGTTCACACCACGCGGCAAACCCTTGCAGTAGACGAGTTGTTGGTTTTGCCAAAAAACGAAGCGATAGCATCAACCTATAGAAAAGCCTCCGGCCCCAGCACCTTGGCGGCAGTTGCTGCACAAGACCTTCAGTCCCGAGGTCCTGTCATCGTCATGCATGCGCGACCTGACTGGGTGTGGTCGCTTGCGGAACGCTTCAAGATCGAAGCGAATCAGAAATCGCCAACGCGAAAGATCGAATTAGTTCAAGAATTCCTTAGACTGGAATTCGGCCCTACGTTTCCTCTAGCTGACTTGGTTACCTACGGCGTTGGCGTTCATCACGCCGGACTTTCTGATGAAGTGCGCACACTCATGGAATGGCTCTTTGAGGCGGATGAACTGCGCTTTCTCGTTGCGACAACAACAATCGCCCAGGGGGTGAACTTCCCGATTTCTGGCGTCGTCATGGCGTCACACCAGTACCCGACGAGCACATCGCCTTTCTGGTTGGACATGCCGCCCGAGGACTTCTGGAATATCGCAGGGCGTGCCGGTCGGATTTCGCAAGGAAGCCTTGGGGTTGTCGCGTTAGTGGCGGGTGATCCGGCAAAGGCGGGGGTGCTCCGGGAATTCATCAGGAAGCAATCGGGAGAATTAAATTCAGCTCTCATCTCACTAGCGCGGGAGGCAGGCGACAAATTAGGTGACCTCGGAGCAATTGTTTACAGCAATCCAGAGTGGTCAACCTTTGTCCAATATTTGGCACACACCTATCGACAAATGGGACAGCCGGAAGGGTTCCCTGATGAGATTGAGCAGGTGCTTCGGAATACGTTAGGCTTTGAAAAACTGCGCTCTGAATCTCCCGTGTTGGCCAATCGGCTATTGGAAGGAGTTCATGCCTACACGCAATATCTCCAACAACCAGGACAGCCGATTAAGCTCGTTGACAGTACTGGGTTTTCGCTTCAGAGCATCCGAACTGTTTTGAGTGCGGCTGGACAGGAAGATATCGGGGCAGGCACCTGGAATGCAGGATCTCTTTTCAGCCAAGAGAACCACGACTTAAAAGCCATGATGGGCATTTTGCTACGGGTCCCTGAGCTGCGAGATAATTTGAAGGCGGTTACAGGTGGTCAGGCACCTGACGGTGACAAATTAGCGTTAATCGTCAAAGACTGGGTGAATGGTGCGTCGGTGCCAGATATTGCGAATCGTTACTTTATGGGAGACGACGGCGACGTGATGCAGGCGATGACAAAATGCGGCCAAAACTTATTTGGTCGGTTAACGCAAACCACAGCATGGGGCCTTGGAGCCTTGCTTTCGATTACCGGTAGCAACGTCTCCGACGAACAGATGAGTACACTTAGGAACCTCCCGTCATGGGTTTACTACGGCGTCAATTCTGACAAAGCCATTGCCCTTCGCTTGCTCGGCGTACCCAGAGCGGCGGCATCGAGACTTGCCGGAAGCATGGGGGAAGTTCTTGGCCAGCCGCTCACTAATGTAAGAAGCCGCCTACGTGAGATGGACGAAGCAGCGTGGCGACAGGCTCTCGGTGAGCGCGAGGGAGGAATCTATCGAGAAGTATGGCGCGTGCTGGAAGGGTTAGAGTAGGTCGGGGACGAAAGCATGGGATCACTGAACGAAAATACACTCGAACTGGCCACCATGGATTATTTCCGTGCGCTCGGCTACCAATACGCCCACGGACCGGAGATCGCGCCCGATGGCGCGTCCCCTGAGCGGGAGAACTACGCCCAGGTCGTGCTCCTCGGGCGGCTGCGGAACGCGCTTGGACGGATCAATCCGGGCGTGCCGGAAGAAGCCATCGAAGAGGCCGTCCGAAAAGTCAGGCGCACGGATAGCCCCTCGCTGATCGTCAACAACCGGGCCTTTCACCGGATGCTCACCGATGGCG
>CAZXNP010000088.1:0-7471 GCA_964642035.1 uncultured Anaerolineales bacterium
CATCCAGATGGCGGGCGCAGTGAAGGCAAGAAAAGCCAGCCGCCATGCCACTTCTGACCTGCCTTCCGCGTCCTGCCGCCCCGCGGTCCGTGCGGCATCGGTGCGACGCTCGCCGGTGAGCTGCAGCCAAGGCGCGTCGGGCGCGGCGTCTACACGCTGCCGGGGCTGCCGCCAAGACATTGGCCACGTTATGGTCACCGCGCAGACCGGCCGCGGCCACGGGGCCGGCATCCACGGCGGGGGCACCGTCGAGGCGCAGAAGGATGCGCCCGTCTTCGACCCAGGAGCCCTGGGCCTGGGGCCGATGGCGACTGAAGGCGTGAACCCGGGCCCTGGAGGCGCTAGCCACGGGGGCCGACGAGGCGTCATCGGCGTTGAAGACCGCGGCGTCATCCCGCCCCTGCAAGGCGAAGAGGCGCCCCTTCACCCGGCGGTACTCCTCGAGGCTGCCGCCATGCTCTTGGAGATGATTTGGCATGATGTTCGTCAGCACCGCCACGTGGGGTCGCGCCTCGAGGTCGACGAGCTGTCGGTTGCTCACCTCCAAGACGAGGGCATCGTCGGTCCCCATGGTGCGGAGCTCGTCCAGCACCTGCACGCTGCCGCGCTCGTTTCCGGCGAAGTACACCCGCCGCCCCGCGGCGGCGAGGATTGATTCCACCATGCGGCTGGTGGTGGACTTGCCGTGGCTGCCGGTGATCGCCGTGATGGGGGCCTTCGCCAGGCCGAAGTACAACTCGGTGAGGGAGTGGAATGGCACCCCCAGGCGCCGCGCCTTGGCGAGGGGCACACGATTGCGATCGTAGAGCCCCCAGCCCTGGGGCACAAACAGAGCCGTCGCGGTCTCGACACCGGCCAGATACCGCTCCCCCAAGCAACGCTCCACGGGCATGGCCGCCAGCTCACGCCACACCGCCTCGCGCTGGGGTCGGGGCATTCCCACGTGGAAGCGAAAAAAGGCCTCCCGGAGGGCGTCCCCGGCCAGAAAGTCGTGGATCGTGAGGCGATGCACGCCTTCGGACCAGAGAAACCGGGTCACCGCTGCTCCCTCGGTACTGGCCAGGCCAATCACGTGGACGTCGCCCTCCGCCAGGGCGGCCACGTCACCCCAGTTCACCCTCCGGGGAGCGGCCCTATCCGCACCGCGCCTCGGAGCTCATACCGGTCCGCGAGGGCCTCCAGGGCCTCAATTGTCACCCCGGCGTCCAGGCCGGCGTGGACCACCCGAACTGGGTCGCGCCCCACCACAAGGGCCACGTGGCGCACCCCGGTGTCGCGCCTCGTCAAGTAAACGACGTCGCCCGGCGCCACCTCCGGGGGCGCAATCCGGCGGCCCAAACGCATCTGGTCGGCGGAGTGCTTCGGCAGGCCCAAACCCGCCACCTGGCGGACCAGGCGTTGGACGAGACCCGAGCAGTCGACGCCCCGTCGAGTCGTGCCGCCCCAGAGATAGGGCACTCCAAGCCAGGGACGGGCTGCCATCTCCCAGGCGCCGGAGGCAGGGGAGTGGAAATCTCCCCGGTAGTCCGCCCGCCACTCCGCCACCGAGGCCGGGGCTTCCCCTTGGGCCAGCACCTCGAGTTCGTCGCCCCGGGACCAGCCCACCGTGCCGTCGGCAAGCTCCACGGCCCACCACGATCCGCGCCTCGCCAAGCGCCGCAGGGGGGGATCCCCTTCCATCACGTCGGTGGCCCGGTCGCCGTCGGGGGCGGCGAGCACGGCCAACAGGGGCCGGCGCGGGCGTACCCAGGGAGCACCGTCACTGGCGGTCAACACCACAACCCGATCCTCGATGGGGCCCAGACCCGCCGCCTCCAAGGCCTCGAGGGCCGCCGCTCGCTGCCCGTCCAGGAGCACGGTGCCCTCGAGGATCACTCCTCGGGCCGTATTGGCCCGGGCCTCGAGGTCGAAGACGGCCACGCCGTGGCGCGCCTCGTAGCCCCGCGCAATGCGCGCCAGCAGGTGGGTGGCCCGATCGGCACGCGCCGGAGGGCCGTCAACAGAGGTCAGAGCCAAGTCCTCGCCAGTGGGGGGTCGCCGGAGGAAGTATATCTAGGCGCCAGAGCCCAGCCAAGGGGCGCCCAGGCCCGGGCACCCGCGCCGAGGCGGGGCCGACCTCTGCTACAATTCCCCGCCCCGGGAGCATGTCACCATAAGGAGCAGGTCTCTTGCGTGACGCCTCGCCCACCCTAGCCACCCTCGACACCGCAGCCGGTCCAGTCGACTACCACAGCCTCGTGGCCCTGGAGCGCCAGGGACTCGGCGACATCTCCGGGCTGCCCCGATCCATAAAGGTTCTCCTCGAGGCGGTTGCACGGCAGATCGATGGCGTTGCCGTCACCCAGGACCACGTGGCTCGCCTCGCGGCCTGGGGCACGTCCCCAGGCGGCTTCGACGTGCCCTTCTCCCCGGCGCGAGTACTGCTCCAGGACTTCACCGGCGTGCCGGCGGTGGTGGACCTGGCCGCCCTCCGCTCCGCCCTGGCCGCCCACGGCGGTGACCCAACCCTCATCAACCCCCGGGTGCCGGCCGACCTCGTGATCGATCATTCGGTCCAGGTGGACGCCTTCGGCTCCGAGGAGGCCCTCGCAATCAACGCCCGGCGGGAATTCGAGCGCAACGGCGAGCGATACGAGTTCCTGCATTGGGGCCAAGGGGCCTTCGACGCATTCCGCGTGGTCCCTCCAGCCAGTGGCATCGTTCATCAAGTCAATCTCGAGCACCTGGCCGCCGTCGTAGTGCGCCGGCCAGGAGAGGCCGGTCCGGTGGCCTTCCCCGACAGCCTCGTGGGCACTGATTCCCACACCACCATGATCAACGGCCTAGGCGTTCTTGGTTGGGGCGTCGGCGGCATCGAAGCCGAGGCGGCCCTCCTGGGTCAACCCATCTACATGTTGGCCCCCGAGGTGGTGGGCCTCGAGCTCAAGGGGCATCTACCCGACGGCGCAACGGCCACCGATCTCGTTCTGACCGTGACCCAGGCCCTCCGCCGCCACGGCGTGGTGGGGAAGTTCGTCGAGTTCTTCGGTGACGGAATCGAGAGCCTCAGCCTCCCCGACCGGGCAACTTTGGCCAACATGTGCCCCGAGTACGGCGCTACCGTCGGCTACTTCGCCGTCGACGATGAGACCCTGCGCTACCTCAGGGCCACGGGCCGTGGCCCGGACCTTGTGGACCTCGTGGAGCGCTACACGAAGGCACAGGGTCTGTTCCGGCGCCCGGGGGACGCGATCCCTCGCTTCACCGCGACCCTGGGCCTGGACATGGCGGCCGTCGTCCCCAGCCTGGCCGGCCCCACCCGGCCCCAAGACCGGGTCCCTCTGACCGAGTCAAAGCGCTACTTCCGGGAGGCGCTGCCGGCCCTGGTGGATCCCGGTGCCCCCCGCGGAAACCAAGGCGATGGCGAGGCGACGGCCATGACCACCTACCCCCAGCCCCGGGCTGCCGCCGATCTGGACGGCGTCACGGTCGAGCTGGGCCACGGCGCCGTGGTCATAGCCGCCATCACCTCATGCACGAATACGTCGAACCCATCGGTCATGATCGCCGCCGGGCTCCTGGCAAAGAAGGCCGTTGAGGCGGGCTTGGACCGCCGGCCGTGGGTCAAGACCAGCCTCGCCCCAGGCTCCCGAGTGGTGACCCGCTACCTCGAGGCGTCAGGCTGCCTGCCGTATCTCGAGGCCCTGGGCTTCCACGTGGTGGGCTACGGGTGCACCACCTGCATTGGCAACAGCGGTCCCTTGCCCGAGGCGGTGGCCGCGGCGGTGGAGCAGAATGACCTGGTGGCCACCGCCGTGTTGTCTGGCAACCGCAACTTCGAGGGCCGCATCAACCCCCACGTCCGAGCGAACTATCTGGCCAGCCCGCCCCTGGTGGTCGCCTACTCCCTGGCCGGCACCATGGACATCGACCTGGCAGCCGAGCCCTTGGGCCATGCCCCCGACGGCAGGCCGGTGTTCCTGAAGGAGGTGTGGCCCGCCCAAGACGAGGTGCGGGCCCTCGTGGCCGAGAGCCTAGCGCCGGGCATGTTCGAGGCCGAGTACGGCCACATCTTCCAGGGCGATGACGCCTGGAACGCCATCGATTCCGGGGGCGGCGTCCTCTTCCCATGGCGACCTGACAGCACCTACGTCCGGGAGCCGCCCTTCTTCCTCAACGTGACCCCCGACGAGCCCACCATAGAGCCCATTTCCGGCGCAAGGGTGCTGGTTCTGCTTGGAGACTCGATCACCACGGACCACATTTCTCCGGCGGGGGCCATTCCCTCCACCTCCCCCGCCGGCCAGTACCTGAAGGACCATGGAGTAGCCCCCAGGGACTTCAACTCCTTTGGGTCCCGGCGCGGGAACCACGAAGTGATGATGCGAGGAACCTTTGGCAATATCCGCCTGAGGAACCACCTGGTCCCGGGCACCGAAGGCGGTTTCACGATCCACCTTCCGGCCGGGGATGTTATGTCAATCTACGACGCGGCTGTTCGCTACGGCGAGGCCGGCGTTCCCCTGGTGGTGCTGGCCGGTTCCGAGTACGGCACGGGCTCCAGCCGTGACTGGGCCGCCAAGGGCCCTGCTCTCTTGGGTGTCCGGGCCGTGATCGCCAACAGCTTCGAGCGCATTCACCGCTCGAACCTCATCGGCATGGGGATCCTGCCCCTGGAGTTCCACGCCGGGGCGGGCTGGCGCGACATGGGCCTCACGGGCCACGAGGTCTACGACATCGACATTCCAGCGGTCTTGCGGCCGCGCCAGGAGATAGAGGTCTCTGCTACCGGCAACGGCGGTGAGACAACTCGATTCGAAGTTACCGCCCGGGTCGACAGCGATGTCGAGGCCAGCTACTACAAGAACGGCGGCATCCTGCACACGGTTCTGAGGGAGATGCTACGGGGTGCCGCCGGCTGAATGCCAAAGGGGCTTTTCGGCCGGCCCTCTAGACAAGGGTAGCCAACCCGGACCCCGGCGGCCGAGGGGCGTTGTGCCTTTTCTTAATCTTGTGTATACTGGTGCGAGGCACCAGCGCCCCCTCGGGCGCGGGTGGCCAACACAACGACCGGCGCGGGCCGCGCCGGTCCCCGAACAGGAGATTGGATCGTGCGCAAAATGGTCCTGATCACCATCGCCGTGGCTGCGGTCGTCATCAGCGGTTTCGTCCTGGCCAACCGGATCGTCGAGGGCTAGATCCCACACGGGGCAGCCACACTCGCCGCCCCGATGGCGCTGAAGCCACCTCAAGCCGGGCGATGCCTGGCACGACGACCCCCGTGGCCGTCGCGAGTTCCAGGCTGTCGATGCCGATGGGGGCGCCGGCGCCCGCACCAAGGAACGCAACGGTGGCCTCGGGCCCCGGCCATCGTGTGCCGGACAGTCCAGCCGCAGCCAGCTCCAAGCGACCATCATCGAGGTCGGCTGCGTTAGCCACCACCCACATGCCGTGCGGGTCGCGGCCCGCTACTCTGAAGGGTTGAATCCCGGGCCGCTCGAGGTCCATGTCAGCAGGCTCGAAACCCGCCCCGAAGGACAAGGTGACGGCGAAGGCCTCGAAGCCCCCTGGCGAAGCCACCCGGAGCTCCAGCATCGGCTCCTCCCTGGAGCCGTCTCCCGTGGCGCGATCCCAGGGCATCGCCGGGGCCCCCGCCGACGACCTCAAGGCGCGCCCCCTGACAGCTGCGGTCACTGGCGCCGCGGCGCCGTCGCGCCATCCAGTGGGGCACGCCAGACCGTAGTTGACCCCCACGATCGCCACGTCTCCAATTGCCACCCGGCCGTCGGCATTGACGTCGGAACAGGCGGGCCGAAACGGCGGTGCAGACTTGTACTGCAGCGTCACCCGCACCAGGTCAAGGAGATCCACCCGGCAATCGGCCGTCACGTCCCCGGGCACCGCCTCGGCATCGGGGACGACGAGGGTGAACCCGGCCTGCACCCGGGCCCCAACCAGGGTGGCGTCCAGAGCGCATGGGGTCTCCAGCACGAGATCGTGACTGCCCCCAGGCAACCCTTCGAGGAAGAAACGGCCGCTCACACCAGTTGTGGCCGTCTTTCCCCCGGACGACACCCTCGCCCCTGGCACCGTCACACCGAGGCGCCTGACGACGCCGGTGATGGCCCCGCTATCGTCGGGGCACGGGGCCGTGGCCAGGACCACAGTGTCGGCCCGCAGCACTGGGCAGCGGGTGCCCGCCACGAGGGTCCCCTCGGCCTCGACCCAGCGACCGATGAAATTGGCGGGCACCGATGGCAGCCTCACGAAGGGTCCGGTCTCGCCGTCGCAGGTGCGCAGCAAGAAACCATCGCCGGCACAGTTCATGCGACCCGGAATGTACGTCAGCCAGCCCCGGTGCCGCTCCCGCCTGTATTCCGGCGGCGGCATCTGGGCCGCACTGTGGTACACAGCCGCACCGCCGAACCGGGACGCCCCGGCCCACAGCACATGGGCGATGGATAGGGGCCCCACGGCCAAGGCAAGGGCCTCCGCACCCCGGGTAATCGGTGTGTCATCGATCCGGGAGACCTCACCAAGGCCCGCGGCGGAAATAGCCGCGGACCAGACGCCGGTGTCGCCCCCCGCGGTGAGCAGCCAAGCCGCCACCGCTGACCCCGATGGATCCACGGCGAGGCGCGGAGCCGACAAGCGCGCCGCCCCGGCATCATACAGGGCGGTGTCGGGCTGCCAGAAGGGCTCCGCCGGGGTCAACACCGCCGTCCTGAGGCGAGAGTCGGCGTCCACCCACACGGCCCGAACCTCGCCCCCGGCGCGAGCCACCACGGCCGGGTCCGTCTGCCGGTCCACCAGAGCCTCGCTGTTGAGGCGGGCATTAGGCCACCACACCAGATCGGCGTCGGCTAGCTCCGGGCTGAGGCCGGCGTGGGGCACCATGCTGGCGTAGATGTCGGCCGACCCAGCCCGGGTGTCTTGCCACACGGCATGGAGATCCCCCCCCGGTGTGAGGGCCAGGCTCGGTTCGGTCTGGTCGCCACCGGCAGGCTCGTTCACCCGCACGTTGCGTCCCGGCCGGCCCCCGGGCCTGATGCGGCTGTGATAGATATCGGCGTTCCCGTGACGGTAATCGGTCCACACCACGTGCAGATTGCCCCACAGGTCGCCAAGGGCCCGGGGCGCTTCCTGCCACGCCCCGCCGGCGTCGTCGTTGACGCGGCGAGGGGACCGCCACGCTCCCCCCTGGCCCCGCAGGGAGGCGTAGACATCGGGATCCGCCCCCCGGGTCTCGGCCCACACGGCGTGCACCTGGCCCATGGCGTCCACGGCCACCTGGGGATCCGTCACCGCCACCATGGCTTCGGCCCCTCGAACTTCCTCGGCCGGCCCCCAACTGCCCGCCGGATCGCGGCGAGCGTACATCACCGCCGGCATGGCGGGGGCCCTCCGATAGTCGATCCACACCGCGTGCACGGCGCCGCTGCCATCTGCGACGACCGTCGTGTGCGGCCGGCGCCCCCCACCCTGGGAGATC
>CAZXNP010000089.1:0-7461 GCA_964642035.1 uncultured Anaerolineales bacterium
TTTTTAATAGTTCAGCTTTATGCATTGATATAACGGTTAAAACGCAGTTAAAACTAAAAGCTTTAACCCGCTAAACGCAATAACATGAGTTTATCAAGACGTTGGGGGTAATGCTGAAAAAAGAGCCAACCGCACAAATAGCACATTTGGTTTTTGCCGACACACAAGCAAACCCTGAAAAACCAAAAGAGCTATTTTTTAGCCAACGCTCGGACAGAAAACGAAACGGAAAAAGTAACTTTACAAACTGAATAAAAGGACAAAAAATATAGATGGCAAAAAAGGTAATAAAAGAGAAATCAATAGAAGAAACGCTTTGGCAGTCTTGTGACAAATTGAGAGGTTCTGTTGAGCCAGCAGAATACAAACACGTTGTACTTGGGCTTATCTTCCTGAAATTTGCCAGCGACAAATTTGAACAACGCAGAAAAGAACTCGTTGCAGAAGGCAAAGAGAAATACGTGGAAATGAAAGATTTCTACACTATGAAAAATGTGTTCTTTTTAGATGAAATTTCCCGGTGGAGCTACATTATAAAAAATGCCAAGCAAAACGACATTTCCCTAAAAATAGATACAGCTCTAAACACAATTGAGAAAAACAATCCTGCTCTGAAAGGAGCTTTGCCAGACAATTATTTTTCTCGTTTAGCCTTAGATAAAACAAAACTTGCATCGCTTTTAGATACAATCAATGATATTGACACACTCAAAGACAACGGACAAGATGTTATTGGACGAGTTTATGAATATTTCTTAGGCAAATTTGCCTTAAAGGAAAGTAGCGGAAAAGGTAAAGGTGAATTCTACACACCAAAAACAATTGTAAATCTGATTGCCGAATTAATAGAACCCTACAAAGGAATTATCTATGACCCTTGTTGTGGAACTGGCGGAATGTTTGTACAATCAATAAAGTTTATTGAAAACCACCAGGGAACAAAAAAGGAAGTTTCAATTTACGGACAAGAGAACACACCGACAACTTACAAGTTGGCAAAAATGAATTTGGCAATTAGAGGAATTTCGGCAAACCTTGGCGAAAAACACGCAGACACTTTTGCAAACGACCAACACAAAGATTTAAAAGCCGATTACATAATGGCTAATCCACCTTTCAATTTAAAAGATTGGAGAGGCGAGAAAGAATTGTTGGATGACCCAAGATGGAGCGGATATGACGTTCCACCAAAAAGTAATGCCAATTATGGTTGGATTCTGAATATGGTTTCCAAACTTTCTGAAAATGGTGTAGCAGGTTTTATCCTTGCTAATGGTGCATTATCTGGAAATGGAGAAGAATATAAAATTCGCAGAAAACTAATCGAAAACGACTTAGTTGAATCCATTATAATAATTCCAAGAAACACATTTTACACAACCGACATTAGCGTAACGCTTTGGATTTTGAATAAAAACAAAAAAGAGAGAACCGCCCACATAAATAGTACGGATAAAAAGTACCGTAACCGTGAAAATGAAATCTTGTTTATGGATTTAAGACGATGGGGAAGCGAATACGAAAAGAAGTATGTGCATTTAACCGAACAAGATATTGAAAAAGTGGCTTTGAATTACCACAACTGGCAACAAACCGATTTTAAAACTTTGTACAAAGATGTACCCGAATTTTGCAAATCTGCCAGTTTTGAAGATGTAGAAGCAAACGATTTTTCACTTGTGCCAAGCAAATACATTGAGTTTGTAGATAAAGACAGTGGAATTGATTTTGATACAGAAATGAAACGTATTCAAAAAGATTTCACAACATTATTGCAAGAAGAAACAGACTCGAAGAACCAATTAATTAACGCTTTTAAGGTATTGGGTTATGAGCTATAAGCGTTTGGGTGATTACATACAATTAGTTGATAATAAGAATAAAGATCTAGCGATTACAAATCTTTTGGGAATTAATATTTTCAAGAATTATATGCCCTCTGTTGCCAATCAAACAAATCTTGATTTATCCAAATACAAAGTAGTTTCAAAAGGTCAATTTGCAACTAACCTAATGCACGTTAATAGAGATGAAGTTTTACCAGTTGCATTATATACTGATGTAATACCTGCTCTCGTTTCACCTGCTTATAAAACGTTTGAGGTTATTGATGAAACAGAATTGCTTCCTGAATTTTTGATGATGGAGTTTCAAAGACCTGAATTTGACAGAAAGGCGTGGACATATTGTGATTCAAGTGTTAGAGGTGGTTTAGAATGGGACAGACTTTGTGATATGGAAATCCCAGATATCGACATTGACGAACAAAAAAAATACGTAGCACTATACAAAGGCTTGCTCAACAACCAAAAAGTATATGAAAACAGCCTGGAAGATTTGCAGTTGATTTGTAATACTTATATTGAAGATTTAATAAAAATAGAAGAACCTAAAACTTTAGGCAAATACATTCAACAATCTGATGAAAGAAATTCAGATTTAAAACTATCATTAGTTCAAGGTGTTTCTATTCATAAAAAGCTTATTGAAACAAAAGCTAATATGTCAGGGGTATCATTAAAAAACTATAGAATAGTAAGAAACAGAAAGTTTGTTTTTAATCCCAATACAGCAAGAATGGGAGAAAGAATTCCAATTGCCCTTAACCAAGGACAGGATTGTATAGTATCTCAAATATATCCTGTTTTTGAAGTAATAGACGAAGAAGAATTATTGCCAGAATATTTGTTCTTATTTTTTAAAAGAAGTGAATTTGACCGCTACGCCCGATTTAACTCTTGGGGAAGTGCCCGAGAAACTTTTGACTGGGCAGAAATGTGTAATGTAAAATTACCAATTCCCGATATAAAAACACAAGAAGCCATAGTTACCATTTACCATACTTTGGAAACTCGTAAAAAAATAAATGCAAAGTTGAAAGATAGTATTAAACCGCTTTGCCCTGTTTTAATGCGGGGGGTTGTGGAGGAAATGAAAGTTGAAACTGTAAATGCTATATGATTGAAACTATTAACATAAAGAATGTTGCCACTTTCGAGCCAACAAATGGCGTTCAAATAACAGACTTGAAAAAAGTTAATTTTTTCTTTGGTTTTAATGGTTCTGGAAAATCTACAATTGCAAAATATCTTCACAATCTATCTTTAGAAGAAAGCCAAAGAAATTTAGACTTTAAAGATTGTACACAAAATGGATATGATGATTCTATTCACCAAATATTAACTTTTGATGAGAATTTCACAGAAGTTAATTTCAATCAAAACACACTATTAAAAGGAGTTTTTTCATTAAATGAAAAGAACGATTTAATTGATGGGCAAATAGTAGCACAAGAAGCTATTATAAATTCTTACAAGGACTTAAAAGAGAAGAAAGAAAAATTAATTGAAAAAATAGAACAGGATAAAAGCCAAAAACAAACTACATTACTTAATAATTGTTGGTCGCAACGTGATACCTTTTCCACATTTACAAAAATTAATCTTGTTCATTCTGGAAGTAGACCTAATCACTTACAAAAGTTAAAAGGGATTTTACAAAATCCTCTTGTAAATGTTCCGACAATCGAACAATTAACAGAATGGTATAATTCTCTCTACGAAAAAGAGATTTCCGAAATAACGATAACGGTAGATTCAAAGCTTTATAAAGAAATTAGAATTATTGAAAGAGAATTAGAAAGTTTACTCTCTGAAGTCATTGTTGGTAATGAGGATGTAGATATTGCTGCATTAATAAAAAAACTTGATTCAAGAAGCTGGGTTGAAACAGGCGTAAAATATTTAGAACAGACTGATGATATTTGTCCTTTTTGCCAACAGCAAACTATTACTGATAATCTAAAACAGCAATTCAACGAATTATTTGATGAAACTTATAAAGAAAAAATTGCGGAAATAGAAAGACTTTTTAATTTATACAAGCAAAAGTCGAATGCTTTACTTTCAAATATTTTAGACATTCAGAATATTTACAATCCTAACAATTTAGCTTCAAATACTCATATAAAACTCAAAGAGTTATTTGATAATAATTCTGAAATAATTGCTTATAAAATTAAACATTCAAACGAAAAAAAGAGTTTGACGTCCCTGAATACAATTAAATCTGAATTATCAGATATTATTAATTCCATTAAACAAAATAACAATACGTTTTCAGAATTAGGTGAAAGTAAAAATACTCTAATATCAGATATTTGGTTATTTATGGCACAGCAGTGTCAGGTAAATATTGAATCTTTTGCAGGAAAAGAAATCAAATATCAACGTATTGTTAATCTTGCAAATCAATTAATTGGAAACTACAACACTAAAGAACTTGCTGCTAAACAAACAATCGAAACACTTAGAGGACAAACAGTAAATACTAAAGATGCTGTTGATAATATTAATCTTGTTTTAAAGAGTTCTGGATATGAAGGTTTTGAAGTTGCCGAAAAAGATACAGTAAATAATATCTCTCAATACTATTTGAAAAGAAATGGCAACAATGACGAAAATCCTGTTTTTAGAAGTTTAAGCGAGGGAGAAAAGAACTTCATTTCATTTCTTTATTTCTTTCAACTTTGTGTTGGTACTGATGACATAGAAAATAATAGTGCCAAGAAAAAAATAATAGTAATTGACGACCCTGTTTCGAGCTTAGATAGTCAATCATTATTTGTTGTATCAACACTTATACACCAACTAATTTTGAGAAAAGGGAATAATCCAAGAGCAGAAAAAAAACTATTTAAGAATACAAATGTTTCGCAAGTTTTTGTTCTAACACATAACCTCTATTTCTACAAAGAAGTATCTTTTGAAAAACGCTCAATTTGCACTGACTTTTGGCACTACCGAATAAGTAAAACAAACAACGTTTCTGAAATATCAGGAAGTTATAATCGAACAGTGTTTGACGACTATTCTTTATTATGGCAAACATTAAAAGACATTAATGATAATTTGCCAGCAGATAGTTCATTAAATATTGTAATCGCTAACACAATGAGACGAGTTATTGAAAGTTTTGTGAATTTCATTGGTTTAGGAAAAGATTCATGGGGTGCTATTTTAAACGAAAATTCACAAGAACCGAGCTACTATATTAAATGTTCCTTTATTTCTACTATTAATGATGAGAGCCATAAAGTAACTGCATTGGATAGTATTTATTATCAAAAAATTATAAATGAACAGCCTCAATTATTATTTGATGTTTTTAAAGAAATATTTATTTCAATCGGAAAAGAACATTATGAATTAATGATGGAAGAAACAATAGAAGAAATGTAATATGCCTGAACAACAAAATATAGAATACAAATCAAGCTGGCACAACGATTACCTTAAATGGGTGTGCGGCTTTGCCAATGCCATCGGCGGGTTAATATATATTGGAAAAGATGATGTAGGGAATGTTGTCCATCTACCGGATTATAAAAAGTTGATGGAAGATATTCCCAACAAAATCCGCAATACCATGGGAATCATCTGTGATGTGCAATTACATGATGAAGGAGGAAAGAAATATATTTCCATTAAGGTTAACCCTTATTCGGTTGCTGTATCATTGCGGGGAAGATATTATTATCGCACGGGAAGTATCAAGACTGAACTAACCGGAATTGAGCTGAATGATTTTTTATTGAAAAAAGCCGGAAAAACCTGGGACGATATTGTAGAAGAAGGTGCAAGCTTGAAAGACATCGACAATGAAAGCCTCACCAGTTTTATTGAAGATAGCAAAGAAAAAGGAAGATTGCCTGACACCAAAGGCTTAACTAACTTTCAGATTTTGGAAAAGCTTAGGTTGACGGAAGGGAAAAAGTTAAAAAGAGCAGCACTTATCTTATTTGGCAAAGACCCCAATCGATTCTATCCCAATATCCAGATAAAAATCGGTCGATTTGGAAAGGATTCCTCCGATTTAAAATTTCAGGAAATTGTTGAAGGAAATTTAGTCTACATGCTTAATGAGGTTCAGGTACTGTTAAATTACAAGTTTCTAACCCGCCCGGTTAATTTTGCAGGCATGCAACGCATAGAAAAGGGCGAGTATCCGGTTCCAGCTTTACGCGAAATGATACTGAATGCCATGGTACACA
Organism: uncultured Anaerolineales bacterium; assembly: GCA_964642035.1. Classification (GTDB taxonomy): domain Bacteria; phylum Chloroflexota; class Anaerolineae; order Epilineales; family Epilineaceae; genus CAZXNP01. Next base: position 6,053 of record CAZXNP010000089.1, read on the forward strand.
GAACATATATGGGAGCTTCAATACAAATACGTGTATTTGGCGACCGGCTTACTATTTGGAATGAAGGTTTGCTACCAGCCGGTTTAAGTTTTGAGGATTTAAAAACAGAACATAACTCGCGTCCTCGAAATCCAAAAATTGCCGAAGCATGTTTTAAAGCCGGATATATTGATACATGGGGCCGTGGTACACTTAAAATAATTAACTCTTGTTTGGATGCAGATTTACCTGAACCTGAAATTGCAGAAAAGGAAGGCGGTTTTTATGTTGGTCTTTTTAAAGCTCTGGAAGAAGATGAAAATCAAACTAAAGATAGTGGTGCAATAGGTGGTGTAAAAGGTGGTGTAAAAGGTGGTGTAATTGATAATTTAACAGATAGACAAAAAGAAGTACTGCGTATTATTGCTGCTAATGCCAGAATTACTTATAAAGAAATTGCTTCTAAACTATCAATAAATGAATCTGCAGTTGGTGAACATATTAAAGCTCTTAAAGAAAAAGGAGCTATTGAACGAGAAGGAGAAACACGAGGCAGGTGGGTATTATTAATTGACATTAAATGAAATTTACAGAAGCAAAATTAGAACAGGCTTTTATTGAGCTTTTAGGCAATGAGGGGTTTCCTCATTACTTGGGAAATACTATTTCACCAGCAGATGATGAAGTATTAATTGAAGAGGATTTAAAAAACTATTTGCTCAATCGTTATAAAAAAGAACAATTTACTGAAATAGAAGCCCAATCAATTATTCTTCAACTAAAAACCCTTTCTTCATCTGACCTTTACGAGAGCAACAAAAGAATTATGCGTTGGCTTGCTGACGGTTTTATTCTAAAAAGAGAAGACAGGCAGCAAAAAGATATTCATATTGAACTGATTGACTATACTGGTTTAGATGCTCAACGAAAAAGCAAACATTTAGATAATATTGTTGCTGAGCCGAGAACAAAATACGGTGAAGACCATAATATCTACAAATTTGTAAATCAACTTGAAGTTGTAGGCTCAGAAAAACGTATACCTGATGGAATCATTTATATAAATGGTTTGCCAATTGTGGTATTTGAATTCAAATCTGCAATTAGAGAAGAAGCCACAATACACAATGCTTTTGAGCAATTAACGATTCGCTACAAAAGAGATATTCCCGAACTTTTTAAATACAATGCTTTTTGTGTTATAAGCGATGGAGTAAACAATAAAGCAGGTTCATTTTTCGCACCTTATGAGTTTTACTATGCTTGGCGTAGAGTTGCAGGTTTGGCAAAAGATGTTGATGGAATAGACAGTATGTTTACGCTCGTTCAAGGAATGTTAAACCAAAACAGACTAAGAGACATAATTCAAAACTTCATTTACATTCCAGATACTTCAAAGAAAGATGAAAAAATAGTTTGTCGCTATCCTC
>CAZXNP010000090.1:0-7450 GCA_964642035.1 uncultured Anaerolineales bacterium
GGAGGTGCTCGGCCGACGCCACCCCCGCGTGCGTGATGGAGGGGCGAATCGCCTTCGATCGAGTGTCCTTGGCCTACCTGAGATCGTCTGGGGAGGCGGACGAGGCCCCGGCATGGGCGCTTCAAGACATCGATTTCACGGTGGAGCCGGGTCAGGTGGCGGCGCTGGTCGGCCCCAGCGGCGCCGGCAAGACGACGATCGGTTACCTCGTGGCGCGCCTCTACGACCCCACTACCGGCCGCGTGCTCCTGGACGATCACGACCTGAGGACCCTCAGCCTCGACGTGGTCCAGCGCCACGTAGGTGTGGTCAGCCAGGAGACCTACCTGTTCCACGACACTGTCCGCGGCAACCTGGCCTTCGCCAAACCCAAGGCTTCTTTCTCAGAGATCCAGGCCGCCTGCGAGGCCGCCAACATCCGCGGGGTCGTGGAGGCCTTGCCCCAGGGATACGACACCCTGGTGGGCGAGCGGGGTTATCGCCTGTCCGGGGGCGAGAAGCAACGCCTCGCCCTGGCCCGGGTCATCCTGAAGGACCCCACGGTCCTGGTTCTCGACGAGGCCACGAGCCACCTGGACAGCCAGAGCGAGGCCCTAGTTCAGGAGGCCCTCGATCGCGTCATGCGCGGCCGAACGAGCCTCGTTATCGCCCATCGGTTGTCCACCGTGCACGCCGCCGACAAGATCCTGGTGGTGCAGGGGGGGCGCATCGTGCAACGGGGCACCCACGCCCAGCTGGTGTCTGCTCCGGGGCTCTACTCCGAGCTGTACGAGACCCAGTTCAAGACCCCACCCCGGGGCGAGGCCGAGGGGTCCGCCGTCGCCGGGGCTGCAGCCGCCCTCAGCGGACTCTAGGACTCCGGCCGAAGAGCCCCTTCGTCATTCGGACCTGCCCCCTAGGAACCCGGGGCCAGCGGCTCCTCAACCCGTGCCGACGGGCCACCCCGGGCCCGGGCCTGGGCGGCGAAATCCGCCAGTTTGATGAGGGCCTGAAGAGGAGTCATGGCCTCGCAATCAAGGGCGGCGAGCTCGTCCACCAGTGGATCGGGCGCCGGAGGGGGAGCGAAGAGAGCCAGCTGGCCTCCGGCGCCGGCCCGCCGCCGGCCCGCCGGCTGCAGCGGAGCCTGGCCTTCCCGCTCTAGTCGCTCCAGGATCTCCCAGGCACGACGAGTCACGGCCTGGGGTAGGCCCGCCAGCTCGGCCACGTGGACTCCGTAGGACCGATCAGCCGGCCCCGGGGCCAGCCGGTGCAGGAAGGCAACCCCGGATGGAGTTTCCTCCACGGCCATATGGGCGTTGCGCACCCTCTCGAGGCGCTCCTCGAGGGATGTCAACTCATGGTAGTGGGTGGCAAAGAGGGTGCGGCTCCCAGCCGGCATGGCGTCGTGCAAGGCCTCGACCACCGCCCAGGCAAGGGCCATGCCGTCGTAGGTGCTGGTGCCCCGGCCAAGCTCGTCGAGAACCACTAGGCTGCGCTCCGTGGCGTGGTGGAGAATCCGAGCCGTCTCCACCATCTCCACCATGAAGGTGCTGCGCCCCAGGGCCAGATCATCCTGGGCGCCAATCCGGGCGAACACCCGATCCGCGGCCCCAAGGCGAGCTCGGCGAGCCGGGACGAAGGATCCGGCCTGGGCCATCAGGGTGATGAGGGCCACCTGGCGCAGCACGGTGCTCTTGCCAGCCATGTTGGGGCCAGTGACGATCACAATCTCCCCCGGACCGACGACGAGGTCGTTGGGCACGAAGCCAGTGTCCGCCACGAAGTGCTCCACAACGGGGTGCCGCCCGGCGACGATCTCCGTAGCTCGACCGTCATCCACCTCCGGGCGCGAATAGCCGTTGCGCCGCGCAACCTCGGCCAGGGCGGCCGCCACGTCTACCCGGGCCGCGGCATCGGCCGCCGCCAGCAAGTCAGCCGTGCAGGCCGCCACCCGGTCCAGCAGCGCCGCGTACAATTGCCGCTCGAGGGCAACGGTCCGCTCGTCGGCCTGGAGCACCTGCTCCTCCCGCGCCTTCAAGTCCTCCGTGACGTAGCGCTCCGCTGCGGTGAGGGTCTGGCGTCGTTGGTAGTGGGGAGGCACTCGATCCGCCGCCGCCTTGGGAACCTCAATGTAGTAGCCAAACACCTTGTTGTAGCCGACCTTCAGGGCCTTGATACCGGTGCGCCCGCGCTCCTCCGTCTCCAGGCCGGCAATCCAGCGCCGAGCGCCGGCGACGCTGGCGTGAATAGCGTCCAGCTCATCGCTGTGGCCCCGGCGAATCACTCCGGGCACCCCGAGGACGGCCGGCGCCTCGGAGGCGACGCTCGACCGGATGTCTTCGGCCACCGCCGACACCGATGCCGGCACGACCACCTTCAACGCCGCGGGCAGCTCCTGGGAGGAGGCCAAGACTAGGACCAGTCTTTGCATCGCGGACAGGCCTTCGGCCAGCTTCAGGAGCTCCCGCGGACCCGCGTAGCCCGCGGCAACCCGATTGCTGAGGCGTTCAATGTCGGGTAGCGGGCGCAGGAGATCCCGCACCTTGGCCCGCATGGCCTCCTCCTCCAGCAGGGCGTCCACGGCATCCAGGCGCCTGGCAATGGCCGCCACATCCACGAGGGGCGCTTCCAAGCGGCGCCGGAGAAGGCGAGCGCCCATCGGGGTCAGAGTGAGGTCGAGGACGGCCAGCAGGGTGCCCGCGCCCCCCTTGCCAGACAGGGTCGTGGTGAGCTCCAGGTTGCGCCGGGTTGGGGCGTCCAGGTGCATGAACTCATCCACGTCGTAGGTGGACATGCCGGCGATGTGCCGGGGCGGGCCCATCTGGGTGCTAGCCAGGTATTCCACCAGCAGCCCAGCGGCGGCGATGGCGGCCGGGCGGCCCTCGCACCCGTAGGCGGCCAGCGACTGAACGCCAAAGTGCTCCATGAGGGCCTGGCTAGCCGTCTCGGGCTCCCCATGCCACCCAGGTACCGTTGCCACGGCGGGCTTGCCCATCGCCGGTCCCGCCCCGGCCAGGAGGTCCCGGGCCCCCTCACGTTTGTCCTCGGACACCACGATCTCCGCCGGGCGCAGTCGGGCTAGCTCGTCAGCCGCGGTCCGCTCTTGGGCCAGCATGTCCGTGGTGGCCAAGGCGCCGGTGGACACGTCGGCGTGGGCAACGCCGATACGATCGTCGACCCAGGCCATGGCCGCAATGAAATTGTTGGCCCGGGGGTCAAGAACCTCCTCCTCCAACAGCGTCCCCGCCGTCACGACCCGCACAACTTCCCGGTGAGCTAGACGGCCCCCGCCGGGGTCCGCCCCTGAGGGGCGAGTGGCCACCGGGCTCATGCGCGCCCGCTTCGCCGGATTCGGGTCCGGTCCCACCTGCTCGACGATTGCCACTGCATGGCCAGCGCGAACCAGACTAGCTATGTAACCGTCGGCAGCATGGTAGGGCACACCGGCCATGGGAACCCGAGTGCCCTTCTTCACCGGGCGGCTAGTCAACACCACGCCGCACACTTCGCTCACTATCCGAGCGTCCTCATGAAAGGCCTCGTAGAAGTCGCCGAGGCGGAACATCACCACCCGGTCCTGATTGGACCTCTTTATGGCCGCCCATTGCCGCATCATCGGTGAGGCGGCGGCCCCTTTGGGGGGCGCCGCGCCGGCAGCCCGAGGCGGCGATGTCCCGTGGGCCCGAGAATCGGGCTCTCGTGGCTCATTGGGAGGCGAGGACTGTGGCGGGGACACGGAAAGGCGAGTATAAGTGGCCGCCGTGATGGTCGCCAACGCCCAGGCCCAATGACGAGCCAGGCCGGCCCTGGAGTGCCGTGCGCCTTGGCTGTGGACTTGGGCGGTACGAGGCTGCGGCTAGCGGTCGTCGATGTGGCCGGCCGCGTCCTCGCCGTGGAGAGGCTAGTCACCCCCCAGGCCGGCGCCGAGGCCGTCGTGGCCCGGATCGTGGCGACAGGCACCTCCCTCGTATCCCGGCACCAAGGAGTCGCGGTCGTGGGAGTCGCCGCCCCGGGGCCCTTGGATCCCCAGCGAGGGATGGTGTTCGACACCCCCAACCTGGATGGCTTCAAGGACTTCCCCCTTGGGGACCGTCTGGCCGACGGCCTTGGCCTGCCCGTGTGGTTACAGAACGACGCAAACCTGGCGGCCCTTGGTGAGCATCGATTCGGTGCTGGCCGCGGCGCCGATCCCCTGATCTATCTCACGGTGAGCACCGGCGTGGGCGGCGGCATCGTCCGGGGCGGCCACATTGACGGCGGCCATGGGGGCCTCGCCGGGGAACTCGGCCACATCGTTGTGGCCGATGGTGGTCCGGCCTGCAACTTCGGCCACCGGGGCTGTTTGGAAGGACTGGCTTCCGGCACAGCTTTGGCCCGACGCGCAGTCCAGCGCTTGGCCCAAGGCGCCGCCTCGTCACTTGCGGCCACGCCGCCGGAAGACATCACCGCCGCCGGCATAGCCCGAGCGGCGGCCGATGGTGACCCCGTGGCCGCCGACATCTTCGCCACCATGGGTCGATTCCTGGGCCTGGCTGTGGGCAGCCTGATCAACGCCCTGGACCCGGAGCGCGTCGTGATCGGCGGGGGGCTGGCCGCTGCTTGGCATCTCTTCGCCCCGGCCATGGGCACCGGCATAGCGGAAATCGTGATGGTCCAGGACCGCCGCCGGATCTCCGTGGTGCCCGCGGCCACCGGCGACGACGCCGGCCTCCTTGGGGCGGCCACCTATGCCCTGGAGGAGGTGGGGGTACCAGTGCCACCCTCCGCCCCGGACCCGGGGCCGAGGCACTCCGACACGACGGCCAGCACCGCCGCATAGCCGCCGGCCTCCACGTCCACCCACCGAATGCCGGGGTCGTTCTGCCGGAACCAGTCGCCTTGCTTCCGGACCAGGGCCCGGGTAGCCGCCACGATGCGCTCCTCGACCTCGTCGACCCCCAGGCGACCCTCGAAGAACCCTCGCCACTGAGCGTAGCCCACACCGGACATAGCCGGGGAATCGAAGGTCAGACCGGCATCGAGGAGTCGCCGCACTTCATCCTCGAGGCCGGCCGAGATCATTCCCCGCACTCGAGCTTCAATCCGAGCCGCGAGGTCTCCTTGCGGCCGTCGCAGGCCCACTACGTTGAGGTTCACCGGCGGAGCCCTCCGAGACTGAAGGCTGGAAATCGTCATTCCCGTCTTCTCGAAGACCTCCAGGGCGCGAATCACTCGGCGCACGTTGTGGGGGTGGATCCGCGTCGCGGCCGCCGGGTCGATTGCCGCCAAACGCTCGTGGAGGGCCTTGGCACCCGCGGTGTCGGCCTCGGCTTGCAGCCGCTCCCTGAGCCTCGGATCCGGCGCAACGGACGGCACCTCCCAGCCTTCAACGAGGGCGCGCACGTACTGCCCGGTCCCGCCGCACAGAATCGGTAGCCGGCCCCGGCGCATCACATCGGCCACAGCCGCCCGGGCCATGTCAAGCACCTCGGCCAGCGACACAATCTGGCCCGGGTCCGCCACATCCACCAGGTGATGCCGGGCGCGCTCTTGCTCCCGGGGAGTTGCCTTGGCGGTGCCAATGTCCATGCCCCGGTAGAGCTGCCGCGAGTCCAGATTGACTATCTCCCCGGCCAGGTCCCGGGCCAGAGAGATGGCGACCTCGGTCTTGCCGACGGCCGTGGGACCCACCAGGACGACTGACGCGTCCCTCTTCCCGCGAGACACCTCAGCCCCCGTTCCAAGAGGTCAGCGGCCGGCCACCGGCGGCGGCGTGGAGCCCGAGGGTCTTGGCAGAGGGACCAAGAGCACTACAGGCCCACGGCATTCGCGTAGTGGGTCAGCCGCGGACCTTGGGAGGACGTCAGATCGATGGCCACCACGTCTATGCGCTGCGGCCCCGTCCACCCCTTTTGGGCAGTGTACCGGGCCGCTAGCCTGACAAGGCGGGCCTGTTTCTGGGGGCCGACGCTATCCTCGCCGCGGCCGAAGCCACCGCGGGCCCGGGTCCGAACCTCGACAAAAACAAGGCATTGGCCATCCTGAGCCACGATGTCGAGCTCTCCCCACCGGCATCGCCAGTTGCGGTCCAGAAGTCGCCAACCGAGATTCCCAAGGAACCTGGCCGCCAGCTCTTCGCCGTGGCGCCCTATTGCTCCTCGGTCCGGGGGTGGCCTCAGTCCTGCCCCGCCTCCTCGCCACCTCCGGCATCGGCCCGGGCCTCCTTGCTCCGACGTCGACCGCGCTTGGGGCCAGCCCCGGGGACCCGGACCACCCGTCGCTCCCGCAACCGCGCGCTCTTGCCCATGCGATCCCTCAGGAAGTACAGGTTGGCGCGCCTCACATGGCCCTGGCGCATTACCTCCACCTTTTCGAGGCGGGGTGAGTGGAAGGGGAAAATCCGCTCCACCCCCACGCCGTGGGCCCCCACGCGGCGCACGGTGAAGTTGCCGTCTGACAGGCCCTCGCGCACTCGAATGACGGTGCCCTGGAAGGGCTGCACTCTCTCACGCCGGCCCTCGACGATGCGAAAGTGGACACGCACGGTGGCACCGGGTTTGATGCGCTCTGTCGGGACCGCCTTGGGGCGATCCTTTCGCTGCTCCGCTGAAAGGGACTTCACGAGGTCATGCATTGTCGAGGCCTCTCCTGGAGCGCCGTCCTCAATAGCGTGCAGGCGGGCCGACTGGCGATCCGGCTGCAACCGGTTGAGTATAGCATGGGCACCCCCGGTCAGCGGAACCATTCTCGGCCACTCCAAAGTCCCGCCACGGCCACGTGGTGGCCATGGACTCATCTACTCCGGAGCACGCTCTTCGCCTGCGGCGCCCTTGGTGGCCTCCGCCTCTGCCTGGCGCCCACGCCACTCGTCCAGCCACCGCTCCTCCTCCCCGGAAAGGCGCCGATGTTCCAGGAGGTCGGGACGCCGCAGCCAAGTCCGACGCAGGGCCCGGCGGCGGCGCCAGACGTCGATCGCGGAATGGTCACCCGACAGCAGCACCGCCGGCACGTCCCAGCCCCTGAAGACAGCAGGGCGTGTGTACTGCGGGTGCTCAAGCAGCCCGGCGGCGAAGGAGTCTCTCTCCACGGCCGAGGCCCCGCCCAGGACCCCGGGCCGAAGGCGAGCCACCGCGTCGGTCACGAGCATCGCCGGGATCTCGCCGCCGGTGACAACGAAATCACCGACCGAGGTCTCCACCGTCGCCAGGTGCTCTCTGATCCTCTCGTCCACCCCCTCGTAGTGGCCGCAGATCAGGAGCAGCCGATCGGCGGCTGCCAGCTCCAGGGCCATGGCGTGATCGAAGGGGCGCCCCTGGGGCGTCAGCAACACGACCGGACACGGGGGCGGGACGAGGTGGTCGGCCATTAGGGGCGGCAACGCGAGGATGTCCTCGACCGCGGGAAACACCGGCCCCGGCTGGAGCCCCATGCCCCCCCCCCCGCCCGCCGGGGCACCGGCCGCCCGCCCGCGGCTTGCCGGGCCCCCACGGCC
>CAZXNP010000091.1:0-7415 GCA_964642035.1 uncultured Anaerolineales bacterium
ACCGCCATATGCGCTCCCCCGAGGCCTCCCCCGCCCCCAGAAGGGCATCGGCCAGGGTATCGTCGTTGGCGAAGAGGCCGGCTGCCACGTGGCCCAAGGCCACTACGATGGCGCCGGTGAGGGTGGCGAGGTCCACGCAGGCCGCCGGCGACGGCTCAAGACCCTGGGCATAGCTGAGGGCGTCGGCAAGTACGAGGCGCCCTTCGGCGTCCGTGTTGAGGACCTCGATGGTCTTGCCATTCCGGGCGGTGACGATGTCGCCGGGGTGGGTGGCCTTTCCGGAGGGCATGTTGTCCGTGGCCGCCACGAGGCCCACGATCCGGGCCGGCAGGGCCAGGCGGCCGACGGCCTCGAGGGCCCCCAAGACCGCCCCGCCGCCACACATGTCGAACTTCATGCGGCCCATTCCCATGCCGGATTTGAGGGAGATGCCCCCGGTGTCAAAGGTGATGGCTTTGCCCACCAGGACAAGGGGTGGATCGGCCTCGTGGCCGTCCGGGGCGTGCTCAACGATTATGAAGCGCGGCTCTTCGTCGGACCCCTGGTTCACGGACGCCAGGGCGCCCATGCCCTCGGCCACGATGCGCTCCCGGTCCCACGCTTCCCAGGACATGTCGAAGCGCTCGGCCAAGGCCCGGGCCTGATCCGCAAGAAAGGTGGGGGTGGCGGTGTTGGCGGGGTGGTTCCCGAGGTCCCGGGCCAGGGTCGCTCCCGCGGCAGTGGCCTCGCCGACCGCGGCTCCAGCCGCCAGGGGGCCGACGCGCTCTTCGTTCCTCTCGACGATGATCAGCTCGCCGGGAGGCGTGACCTTGGGCGCCTCGGTCTTGTAGTCTCGAAAGGTGTAGAGGGCCAGGCATGTGCCCTCCACCGTGGCCTGGGCAGCCGCTGCGGGATCCAGGCCCCCAATGCCGGCACCATGGGCTATGGTCGCCAGCCGCTCCACCTCCAGCTCCTTGGCCTTCAGGGCGGCCTTGGCGGCGGCCCGGCGCACCTCCTCCAAGCCGAAGTCGGCGGCCTTGCCCAGACCAACCAGGATCACTCGCCCAGCGGCCACGGCGCCCCGGGAGTAGAGCACCACGGTGTCCCCCAACTTGCCCTTGAAGTCGCCGCTGGCGATGACGTCGCTAATGGCGCCCCCCATGGCAGTATCCAGGGCCCCGGTGGCGCCTCCGGGGGTGGTGACCCCCTCGAATAGGTTAACCACCACGGCGTCGGCCTTGACGGCGTCGACATTCACGCGGTCAACAGTTACCTTCACTTATCCGTCCCCTTGGTCTTGAGATCTCTTCATCACTGCTGCCCGCCGGCGCCTCCAAGGGGGCAGGGGCATGGCCCTCCACCCAGCTCGAACCGTCGGCCCACACTTCCTTTTTCCAGATGGGCACCCTCTCCTTGAGGGCGTCGATGGCAAAGCGGCAGGCGGAGAAGGCCTCACCCCGATGAGGATGGGACACGGCGATCACCACGCTCGCCTCGCCGATCTCGAGGCGGCCGGTACGGTGCACCATTGCCAGCCGAGACTCGGGCCAGCGTTGGCCCACCTCGGCGACAATGGCCGCCATGGCCGCCTCGGCCATTTCCCGGTAGGCCTCGTACTCCAGGTGAGCGACCGCCCGGCCCAGGCTGTTGTCCCGGACCACACCTTGAAAGACGCAAGTGGCGCCGGCCCCGGGCCGGGCCACCATCCGCTCCACCGCCCGGGGGTCCAGGGGCTCCGAAGTCAGGGCCTGCATGGCCGCGGCTCCTGGGGCATCAGCCACCGCTCACCGGCGGCAGAAAAGCCACTTCGTCGCCGTCGCTCAGGGCAGTGTCCCGCTGGGCGAAAATGGCGTTCACCGCCGCCGACGGAGGATAGCGCCTCAGGCTCGGATGCTCCGACACCAGGCGGTCCCACAGCTTTCCCACCGTCGTCCCGTCGGCTACATCTACGGCCAGGCGCGTGGCCCCGACGGCCTCCGAGAAAGCCGCAAACAGTCGCACGGTCACGGACATGTCACCCCCTTACCCCGCCGCCACTGGGCGGCCCATCGTGAGCCCCGACAGCACATCGGCCACCACCTCGTAGCGACCAAAGGGAGGCATGAAGTATGCCCCGTCGATGGCGCCCTGGAGAGCCATGAGGGTCTCCCGGGCAATAGCCACCCCCTCGCTTCGGCCCTGGTCGCCGGCCCGGGCCATGCGGGTCAAGACCTCATCCGGGACGGCAATGCCGGGCACCTCGTTGTGGAGAAAGGAGGCATGCCGGGCATTCCACAGGGGTAGAACCCCCAGCACAAGGGGCACCGGGAACCGCCCGCCAAGGCTATCCAGGCATCGGGTCACCACGGCGGGGTCGTACACGGGCTGGGTCAGGGCGAAGCTGGCGCCGGCCGCGACCTTCTTGTCCAAGAGCCTGAGCTCCCCCTCGGTGTCTGGAGCGGTGAAGCTGAAGGCACAGCCCACGTGGAACGCAGTGGCGTCGTCCAGGGGGCGCCCCTGGGCATCCACGCCACGGTTGAACTTGGACATCAGGGACATGAGGCCCGTGGCGGTGATGTCCCGGACAGCCGTGGCGTCGGGGTAGTCACCGAGGGCCGGCAGGTCGCCCATGACTACCAAAATGTTCCGCACCCCCAGGGCGTGGGCGCCCAGCAGCTCCGAGTGCACCGCCACCAAATTGCGATGCCGACATGCCATGTGAAGCACCGTGTCGGTGCCGAGCTCACCCTGGAGCAGCGCCGCCACCGCCAGGGCGCTCATGCGCGCCTGGGCCCGAGGGCTGTCGGCGACGTCAAAGGCATCGACGTGGCCCGTGTCCCTGAGGGCCCGCAGCTTGGGCAGCAGGGCGCCGACGTCGAAGCCGTTAGGCGGGTCCACCTCCACCGTCACGGCAAAGCCCTTCGCCAGGGCCTCCTGGAAGCGCGTCGAGCTGTGGAGGCTCTCTCGAGCCGGGGCCCTTACCCGCTCCGGGGCCGGAAAGGCCAAGCGCTGGGGAGGGCGCCCGTCGCTGCGAAGGGCCTCGCCGATGGCGGCGATGTGCTCCGGCGTGGTGCCACAGCAGCCGCCGACCATGGCGACCCCCGCGGCGACCATGTCCCGAGCCACGTCCGCCATGTACGCCGGGGACGACGTGTATATGTAGCGGCCGCCGGCCACGGTGGGGAGGCCGGCATTGGGCATGGCAGTGATCGGGACCGTCGTGGCCGCCGCCATCCGGGCCGTCACCTCGAGGAGCGGTGCCGGACCGGTGCTGCAGTTCGCCCCCACAACATCGGCCCCGGCCATGGCCCTGGCCACCTCTTCAGGGGAGGCACCCGTCGCGGTGCGACCCTGCTGGCCGAAGGTGAGGGACACGATGACCGGCAGCTGGCATGCCTCCCGGGCCGCGGCCAGGGCGATGAGAGCCTCTTCGATCGTGGGGATGGTCTCGATGAGAATGACGTCCACGCCGCCCTCCGCCAGGGCCTTCACCTGGGCCTGAAAAGCTGCCTCGGCCTTGGGCCGCCCAACGGCGCCCACGGGGGCCAGGGTGACCCCGAGGGGCCCCACGCTGCCGGCCACCAGGACCGCCCTGGCGGCCCTGTCCGCCGCCCCCCGGGCCAAGGACGCCCCCGCGAGGTTGATGGCCCGCACCTGGCTCCCCAGGCCGTGCTCCGCCAGGCGGAAGGCATTGGCGCCGAAGGTATTGGTCTCGATGAGCTCGGCGCCCGCAGCCAGGTAGTCGTTGTGAACCCGGCGCACCAAGTCGCCTTGGCTGACGCAAAGCTCATCGAAGCACCGATCATAGGGCACGCCGAGGCCATAGAGCATGGTCCCCATGGCCCCATCGGCCAGCAGAGGTCCCGCCGCCAGGCGGGCGAGAAGGGCCTCCGCCCGTGGCCGGCCGGCCTCCGGAGGAGAGGCGGTCACGCCCCCGGTCACTGGGAGGTCACGGACGGGTCGCGGGCGGGTCACGGGCCGGCCCCGGTTCCCGGCGAGCCGGCGGCCGGGCGCCTCTTGGCCAGCCACTCGAGCACGAAGGGGTTGTACTGGGCCTCGTGGCCCACGGTAGTTGCCGGGCCGTGGCCTGGGTAGAGCACCGTGTTCGACGGTAGAGCCAGGAGCTGGGCCTCGATGGCCGCCATGAGCTCGGGGAAGTTGCCCCCTGGAAGATCCGTGCGGCCTATGGAGCCCAGAAAGATGGCGTCGCCGCAAAAGGCCACTCTGGCAGGGGGTTCAGCGAGGGCGAGTTCTGGGGTCACCATGGTCACGTGGCCGGGGGCATGGCCGGGGGTGAAGAGCACGTCCAGCGCCAGGCCCCCGACAATCACCGCCTTGCCCGGCACCAGGTCCCCGTCCGGATGCGGGACCTCAACCGGCGGAAGGCCGAAGGCGCTGGCCTGGCTGGCCACATCCCCCAGAGCGGCCGCCGCCTCCGGGTGCACCAGGAAGGGCGCCCCCGTGGCGGCCTGTAACTCCGCCACCCCCATGACGTGGTCAACGTGGGCATGGGTTGCGGCTATGGCCACGATCGAAAGACCCCGGCGATCGGCGACGCTAAGGAGGTCCCCGACCCGCCCCCCCGGGTCTATGACCAGCCCTTCGCCGGCGTCGGAATCGCCGAGGAGATACGTGTTCTCGCCGAAGGGTGGCACGGTGAGCACTTCGAGGACTGGATGCATGGCGGTGGCGATTATACCAGGCGGTGCGACGTCCTTGGGGCGAGATCGGGAATGCTGGGACACGTATTGGTCGATGAGGGAGTCCGCTTTTATGGCCCGAGTGGCCATCAGGCCATTCATGTCCGGCATGGTGATGTCCACGAGAGCAAGGTGCAGCCCCGTGGTGCGCACCAGCTCCACCGCCTCGGTGCCCGTGGCGGCCTGGCCGACGACCTCGATATCGGGCTGCTCCTCGAGGAGTTGGACGGCGTCGCTGCGTCGGGCACGTACCTCAGTCGGTACGCCTCCCGACTTGCTCCTGGCCGGGGCCGCGCAGCCCAAGCCTCGGTGCGCAAAGGGGTCCTCGGCCGGTCCCCTAGTGTCCACCGGCCACGTCCGTGCCAACCAGGGCCAGCACGAGGCCCGCCACCAGGCACGCCACCGACCCCACCAACGCCAAACGCTGCCAGCGGGCGGTGTCGCGGCGCACCACCCCCGGGTGGTCCTGCAGAAACGGTGTGCCGTAAAGGAACCTGTACAGCCCCCGCATGCCGGCGCCCATGCCCATGAGGGCGAAGGCCAAACCCAGCACCCCTAGGGACGCCGGCAGGCCATCGGCCTGGGCCGCCAAAAGCAGGATGGCCAGGGCAACGGCGTACACCGCCGCCTCGCGCGGTGCCGACAATGGTGGCTCTCCCGGTCGGCCGAGGCGCACGGACCGCAGGAGGGCCAAGGGCGTGGCCGCCAACAAGGCCAGTACGGCAATGAGGGGGGCAGACATGCGGCTATCGTACCATGGGGCGGCGGTCCGTATGCCCCCGTCCAGTCCCTGCCACGGCCCCCTGGTGCGGCTCCGGCGGCCTCACCCTAGGGGGCCGGCGGTGCCGCTGGTTTCCCCGGCCCCGCCACCATGGTCTGGAACCGCCATTCGCAGAGCAGCTTGAATCGGTTCATGACGTTGCCCATGGCCCGATTGTGGAGAGCCTGCCAGGGCAGCCGCACCCCCCGCAGGTATAGGGGCCTCTTCCGGCCGTAGAAGTCGAAGCCCACCAGGGCGAACAGCTGGGTGGGCTCCACCTCGCCCTCCGCCGCGATGGGCGACCGGACATAGATAGAGAAGACGCCGATGGGGTAGCCACCGCTACAGTCGTACAGCAGGTAGCGGGCATTGTCGAAAAAGGGGTCTGGCATGCGCTGGATGTGCCTTGCGTCGAGGTCGAACAGGGGCGGCACCCGGGATCCGAAGAGGCGCGCCGCCAGACCCATCATGTCGGTGCCATGGCCGAACCAGCGCATGCGAATCTGCTCCAGGCCACCCCCGACCCGCTCCACCGTGGCGATGTGATTGGGCCAGCAGGTGGAGTCGCCGTCCCAGGTCAATAGCTCCTCGAACACGAAGCTCACCGGGGCATTGATGCCGATGCGGTGCAGATTCAAGACCGAGTAGCCGGCCACGCTGACCCCAATCCGCTGGGCAATCCGATGCCGGTAACCCTCGGCATGGTCCTCGGATTGAAACCTGACCAGAGTCCCAATCGCCGGGCGCAGAATTAGGAAATTCCACACGTCGGCCAGAAGGCCGCTGCTTCTTTTCGGTGGCCCGGCCACGGGAACACCGGGCACCGGCGACCCCTCGGGACGCGGCCCGGTGGTGGGGCCACCAGAGCCGGCCGCGACCGCGGTGGGGTCCCTGGATGAAGCCCTGGCTTCCCCGGCTGACATGAGGCTATCGTAGCACGTTGTCTCCAGGCGGCCGGCGACACGAGAGCCTCGGCCACCCATCTCGACCCACGGGAACCTCAGCGTCATTCTTCTGCAGCAACTCACCCAGGGTGATGCCCAGGCCAAGATGAGCACTAGCCAGCCGGGGCGCCCCGGTCCACCACCTCCCGCCACGCTTCCGCCAATAGGAAGGCGTCCTTCTCCCGGGCCGGGCTTTCCACCACTACCGTCCCCCGGACACCCCGGGCCAGCAACACCTCTAGGAAGGCCCGGTAGTTGAGATCGGCATCACCGAAGGCCAGGTGACGGACCTCGCCCCGCCAGCCATACTCGATGCCGGAGAGATGAATGTGGGCGTCCGTGAGGGCCGCCGCCCCCAGCTCTGCGGCCACCCGGTCCCAGACTATGTGGAACTCGGCGGCGGTGTTGAATGCCCCGGTGCGAGCGTGGAGGTGGGCGATATCCACGCAAGGCCCCAGGCCCGGCCGCAGCCGGCACAGGCTGAGGACTTCGTCCAGGTCGCCGAATTGGCTCAGCCGGCCCATGACCTCGGGGCGAAGCACGACGTCGCCCCCGCCAGCGGCATCGAGGCGTTCCCTGGCTTCCACCAGACCCGTCGCCACGCGCTGGAGGACACCGGCCGGTGGATCATCGTGGTAGTACCCCAGGTGCAGAACGACGTCCCGGGCCCCGATGAGAGCCGCGCCGCACCCGGCGGCCACGATGCGATCGATGCTGGCCGCGAGCTTCGCCTCGTCGTGGCTGTTGAGATTGATGTAATAGGGAGCGTGGACGCTCAAGGACACACCGCAGTCGGCGGCGGCGGCGCGGATGGGCGCCGCCCCCCGGGGGGTGATGGTCACCTTTTGGACCCATGCCACCTCAAGAGCCGCCAAGCCAAGCTCGGCGCAACGGCGAATGGCGTGGGCGCTCCCCACCCTGCGGGCGCTCTCCGGCGCCCCCGACAGGCCGATGCGCACCCCGGCCACGGCACCCGGGAGGGCTGGCGACCGCGAGTCCGCGGCCTCCAGGCCCTGTCCCCGCCCTATTCCCGGGCCCTCGTCGGGTGGGGGG
>CAZXNP010000092.1:0-7412 GCA_964642035.1 uncultured Anaerolineales bacterium
CCCGGTGCTCTCCGCCTTGGGGGCGTGCTGAGGCCGCCCGCGGGCGCCTCCTGCAACGAGGACGGCGCCCCTGGTGCCGATCACCTGCCCCACCCCGGGGGTGGCCCCGTGAGGCACCTGGCCCGCCTCGCCCTCATAGCCGGCGCGGCGGTTGTGGCCGCCGCCGGGGCGCCCTCGCCGGGGGCGGCCCAGCCCTTGTCCGAGGCGCCGGTGGCCGGCCAGGGCATCGACTCCCTGGAGGCATACCGCCAAGTGGACACCTGGGTGTCCTCCGGCGAGCCCCCGGCGGCCGGCACCTTCGCCCGGCCCCGAGACATCGCCGTCGGGGGCGATGGCCGGCTGTACGTGGCTGATACGGGTCTGGGAGCCATTCACGTCCTGGCTGGCGATGGGACCCCAGTGGCTCTCATCGGCGCCACCACCGGGCCGGGTCTTGGCTCCCCCACGGGGGTGGCGGCGTCGGCGGACAACATCTACGTGGCCGATCCGGAGGGCAACCGGATCGTGGTCCTCGACCTCGCTGGCAATGTCGAAGAAGAGTGGCCGGTCTCCGGCAAGCCGAGCCACCTGGCCCTGGCCCCTGACGCCCTGGTGGTGACCACCGCCGCCAACCGCTCCGTGGTAATCCTCGGCCTCGACGGCACCTTCGAGACGTCCTGGGGCTCCACCCGGTCCCAGATGAGCGCCCCCCTGGGGGTGGCGGTGGGTCCGCAAGGGCGCATCTTCGTGGCCGACCCGGAGGTGCAGACCGTCTTGGTCTTTGATCGCCAGGGGGTGCTGGTGGGGGGCATCACGCCCAAGGTGGACGGCACCGCCGTCCCCCCGGTGGCGGTGGCCGTGGACTCGTCGGGAGACGTATTCCTGCAGACCGAAGTGCTCTTGTTACGGTATCACGACGGCACCGAGGTGAGCACGCCCACGGACAACCCTGGTGGCATGGGGCTGGCCATCGGTCGCGGCTCGGGCCTCGTGTCGTCGGTGCACGACTCGCGCCGGGGGTTCAGCGGCGTGCGGTTCTTCCCCGACCGGCGGCGGCTGCGCCTGGAGGGGGTGAACTGGGGCAACCCCTTGGCCCCGATGGGCACCCTGAGCGGCCCGCGGCTCATCTCAGCCAATCCCGACGGGCTCCTTTTCGTGGCGGACAACTGGCCCCGGATCCAAGCTTGGGACGGCGGCGCGGCCCGCAGCCAGTTTGCCGTCCCGCCCATCAGCGACCTGGCCGCCGGGCTTCGGGGCTCGGTGTACGGGCTAGAGGGCCGAGCCCTCCACTACTGGGCCGAGGACGGTGCCGACTTGTGGACCTGGCGCCCGCCCAGCACCGACCCCGTGGGTGAGCGGCCCTACGGTTGGTTGACCCTCGCCGATGGCTACGAGGGGGATGTTGCAGCCCTTGATATGTCGGATCAGCGAGTCCACGTCCGGGATTTCAGCGGGAACCCCATCGCCTCGTGGCCATTGACCAGGCAGGATGTCTTCGTGAGCGTCGCCGACATGGCCCTGGCCCCGGGGCGCGTATACGTGCTGCGACGAGCCGAAGAGAGTCTCGAGGCCCGGCGCCTCTCCGACGGCACCGTGGAGTGGACCAAGGATATCGACGGAAGTCCCATTCGCCTCGACGCCGACGGCGACGGCAACGCCTACGTCCTCGTGAGGGAGGGCTGGGTGTGGAAGATCGATCCGTCAGGCGCCGAGGTGAGCGCGTTCGAGGTGGCCGCTGATACCGACGCCCGGGACATAGCGGTTGGCCCCGGCGGCCGCGTGTTCGTGGCCCGGGAGAACGAGATAGCCCTCTTCGACCCAGACCCAGAGGCGCCGCCGCCCAGTCGGCCGACCCTGGGGCGCAAGTGCCGCCTGGTGCCAGACAAGGTGGCTTCCCCGGCCACGGTGGCGGCCGGCGACCAGGTGGCCGTGGAGCTGACGGTCGTGGGCGAGTGCCCCGCCGCCGATGGCCGCTCCGACATAATGCTGCTGATAGACCTTTCCGGCTCCATGGCCGGAGCTAAGATGGAGGCCGCCAGGGTCGCTGCCCTCGACTTCGTGGGCTCCCTGGACTACAGCAGGAACCGGGTGGGGCTGATCGCCTTCGCAACCCAAGCGGAGATGGTGCACCACCTCACGGGCGACCCCCGGGCCCTGGTGCGCCTGATTCCCCAGCTCGGCCGGGAGAGCGGTGCCACCAACATGATCGACGCCCTGGGGATGGGAGTGAATGAGCTCCGGGGCCCCAGGGGGCGCCCGGACGCCCGCAAGGTGATAGTCCTCCTCACCGACGGCCGGCCTAGCGGCGGCGGCGGACCCGTCCTCTTGTTGGCCCAGGCGGAGCGCAACAAGGGCATGGACATCTACACCGTTGGCCTCGGCGCCGACGTGGACTCCGGCTTCCTCACCGCCGTGGCCGGGGGGGCGGCCTTC
This sequence comes from uncultured Anaerolineales bacterium, assembly GCA_964642035.1. Lineage (GTDB taxonomy): Bacteria > Chloroflexota > Anaerolineae > Epilineales > Epilineaceae > CAZXNP01. The sequence goes on from CAZXNP010000092.1 coordinate 2,413, forward strand.
TACTTCGAGGCCCCCACCCCCTTCGATCTCCAGACCATCTACCAGCAGATCGCCCGGCGGATAGCCGTGGCCTCCCTAATAACCTCGGGCACCGTCGTGGACGAGGTGCCGCCCAACATGCGCTACGTCAGCAACTCCGCCCGTCCGCCCGCCACCTGGGACAGGGCCCTCCGGCGCCTCATCTGGCCCGTGTCCAACGTGCCCGGCTCGGGCTTGGTGCTGCGCTACAGCGTGGCGCCCATGGAGCCGGGCCGGTGGCCCACAAACGTCCGGGCCACGGCCGCCGTGGTCGACGGAGTGGGTCAGCCCGCAACGCTGACCTTTCCCATACCGTACGTGGATGTGACGGAGCCCCAGCGCTGGCAAACCTACTTGCCGGCGGTGGCCAATAGGGCCTGCGAAGAGGCCCGGGTGGACGTAGCTTTGGTCATCGACACGTCGGTGAGCATGCGGGAAACCCAGCCGGGGGGCGGCACCAATCTCGAGGCCGCCATCCACGCCGCCCGCTCGTTCCTGACCTACCTGCGGCTGCCCGCCGACAGAGTGGCCGTGGTGGCCTTCAACTCGGACGGTACGCTGGTGCAAGAACTGACTGGCGATCAAGTCGCGGTGGCCAACGCCCTCGGCAACCTGCCGCCGGGGAGCGGCACCCGCCTGGATGCGGGCCTCGACGTGGCCGCCGCCGAGCTGGCCGGCCCCAGGGCCGTGCCGGGACACCACAAGGCCATTGCCCTCCTCACGGACGGCCACCATGGCGGTCCGGTGGAAGAAGCCATTGCGGCCGCCGATCGAGCGCGAGGCGCCGGCATGACGTTGTACACGGTGGGTCTGGGGCCGAAGGCCGATGCCGATCTCCTGGCCCGCATGGTGGCGCCGGGGCACAGCTTCCTGGCTCCGGAGCCATCGGACCTGCGCCGCATCTACCGCGACATCGCCGGAGTGCTGCCCTGCGACGCCCAAGGGACAAGCCCATGAAGCCCTCGATTTCCACCCTCGCCCTGGCACGGGCCTTGGCCGCGGCCCTCGCCGCTGTCACCGCCTTGGCCGGCGCCGGCGCGTCGTCCCCTACCGAGGCAGCCCGGGCCGCGGCGCCCAAGCAGAACCAGCCCACCGAGGCCTACACCCTCGTGGACACCTGGACCTCCCGGCCCCCCAACGCCGGGGTGCCCCAGTTCGACCGACCCGCCGGCCTCGACGTGGCGGCCGACGACACGATCTATGTGGCCGACAGCCGGGCCGGCACCATCTACCACCTGTCGGACCGGGGGCAGCGCCTGGGCAACTGGGCGCCCGGTGCCGGGGTGGGGCCGCCCCTGGACGTGGCAGTCAGCCCCGACCGGGTGTACGTGATCGGTGGCCCCGGCAGCGACGGTGAGATTCGGGACCTGGCAGGCAACCTCATCGCCACCATGAGCCTCGATCGGCCAGCGGGAATCGCCGTCGGCGCCGACCGGCGGGTCTACGTGTCGAGGGAAGCGTCCATCAACGGCAACACCGTGGCTGCCATTGACATCCTGGACGTCGACGGTAATCGCCTGGAGACCTGGAGCGGCGAGCCCCTGCTGCGCATCCGGGACCCATGGGGCATCGACGTGGCCGCCGACGGCACCGTCTACCTGGCCGCCGATGGGGCCGTGTACGTCTTCAGGGACGGCACCGTGGTGGGGCTCTTGCGGGTGCGCCCCGGCATCGAGGGCCCGGACATCACCGATGTGGCCGTCGAGGGGGACACGGTGTACGCCAGCCTCCGAAACGCCGTAGCCGCGTGGTCCGGCGGAGCCCGCACTACCCCCCCGGATGTGACGGTGACCGGGGCCCAGAACGTGGCCGTGGGCCCCCGGGGCGGCCTGGCCGTCTCCTCGTACACGTCTGGCGACTTCGTGGGCATCAGCTACGTCACCGACCGGGGCAACCTGGCGTCGACAATACAGTTCTGGGGCCGCGCGGACGACACCCTGGGGGAGCTCGTGGGGCCATCTCGGGTGGCGGCGGCCGCCAATGGCGACGTCTTCATCCTGGACCAGCTCCAGCGGGCGCAACAGTGGTCGTCGGCCGGGGAGCCCCTCACCCAATGGACACCGATCCTGGCCACAGACGTGGCCGGGGGGGCGCCCACGGGTTGCACCATCGACGGCCGGACGGTCAAGTGCCTTGGCCCATCGGGAAGCACCTTGTGGGAGACGGCGCCGGCAGGGGCCGGCTGGCTGTCGGCGGCCGACGGTAGCGCCACCCGGCTCACCGCCGTGGACCTGGCCCAGCAGGTCCTCTGGGTCCTGGACACCTCTGGGACGGTCCTCGGCTCCCAGGCCTTTGGCGGCGGCGGCTTTCGCACCATCGGCGACGTGGCCGTGGATGGCGACGATGTCTTCCTGACTGACCGGGCGGCCAAGACCGTGCTCCATCGCACCATCGATGGTGCGGCGGTGGGGTCCTTCCCCGTGGACCGGGGCCCGGTTCGGGTAGCCGCCGCCGAGGGTTCGGTCTTCGTGTCCACCCTTGACGGCTGGGTGTGGAAGTACGCCCCCAACGGCACGGTGCGCTCGGTGTTCAAGCCGGCGGTGGAGGACGTGGCGGACATTGCCGCCGCCGCAGGAGGACGGGTGTACGTGGCCAGCCCGGGCAGCGACACCATCCTGGTCTTTGGCCCAGACCCGGCCTCGCCGCCGCCGGCCCTGCCACCGCCGCCGCCAGCAACCGACTGCGCCGTCCAGGTCGACAAGCGAGCCGCCCCTGCCCAGGTGAATCAGGGCGAGGCGGCCACCGTCACCCTCGAGGTGACGGGGGCCTGCCCCTTCGGCGACGAGGACCTGGACATCGTCATGGTGATTGACCGCTCCGGGTCCATGGTTGAGCCCAAGCTGACCTCGGCCAAGGGCGCCGCCATCGCCTTCCTGGCCGAACTGAACCCCCAGAAGGCCCAGGTGGGGGTGGTGTCCTTCTCGAGCACCGCCGAAGTGGCCCAGCCCCTCACCGGGGACCTCCGGTCCGTGGTGACGGCCATCGCCGGATTGACCATCGGCGGCCAGACCTTTTACGAGGAGGCCCTCGACCTGGCCCGGGCGGAGATCGACGGCCCCAACGGCCGCCCCTCCGCCGGCCGGGTGGTGGTGATGCTCACCGACGGCCAACCAACAGACCAGCTTCGGGGCGCCGCCGCCGCCGAGAGGCTGAAGGCCGACGGTGTGACTTTGTATGTCATCGGCCTGGGGCCGGAGATCGACGCCGACCTGCTCCGGACCATGGCCAGCACCCCGGACCTGTACTTCGAGGCCCCCACCGAGGCCGAGCTGTCGGGAATCTACACCGCCATCGCCCGGCGCATCGGGGCCACGAAGCTGCTGCGCACGGCGACGGTCACCGACGAGCTGCCAGCGGACATGACCCTGGTGCCGGGCTCACCGAAGCCGGCCCCCGAGATCGCGGGCCAGACCCTCACCTGGCGCCTGTCCGACGTGCCCGCCTCGGGCACGACCCTCACCTACGACGTGGTGCCCACCTTGCCGGGCCCTCGGCCCACCAACGTGGAGGCCGTCCTCGACTACGTGGACGCCCTGGGGGCCTCGGGGAGATCCACCTTCCCGGTCCCGGTGGTGGACATGATTCCCAAGACCCGTTGGGACATCTTCTTCCCGGCGGTGCTCAAGGCCCAGTGCAGGCCCAAGCGGGCCGACGTGGTGCTGGTCCTAGACTCGTCCAGCAGCATGACCGAGGAGGCGCGCCCCGGGAGCACCAAGCTGGACGAGGCCGTGAAGTCAGCCCGAACCTTCCTGGATGCCATGCAACTGCCCGACGACCGGGCCGCAATCGTGACCTTCGACAGCGAGGCCCGGATTAACCAGGGCCTTACGGGCTCACGGCCGGCCCTGGAGTTCGCCTTGGCCGGGATCAGCGCCGGCCGGGGCACGCGCATCGACCTGGGTCTGAAGACGGGCCTGGAGGAGGTCCTCGGCCCGAACCACGCTCCCGGCAACACGCCGGTGATGATCGTCCTCACCGACGGCCGTCCGGCCGGGGGCAGCGAGCCCGCCACCGTCGCCAACGCCGACCTGTCGCAACGCCTCGGGGTGGAACTGTTCATGATCGGCCTGGGGGCCGACGCCGACCAGCTTCTCCTTCTCCTCCTGGCCGGCGACCCGCGCAACTTCTACTTCGCCCCGACCACCGACGCCCTGGCCGGAATCTACGCCTCCATTGCCGGAGACGTGCTGTGCAAGTGAACCGCCGCGGTCTGTGCAGGGCCCCCAGGGCCCGGGCCTTCTAGCCGCGGCGCATCCGCGCCGCGGTACCGAACCACACACCCAGGGCGGCTAGGCCCACCACCAGGGCAAGCCACTGAAGCCCTTGCCCCAGGCCGAGTCCGCCCTCGGGACTAGGGGCATCGACGCCAACGACTCCGGCGCCCGGGGGCGCAAGTTCCGTGGCGACGCCGGGGGACGTCCCCCGGCCGGCCACCAGGCCGATGCAGTGTTCCAAGGGTGCCCCCACCGACAGCAGGGCGGCGCAGAAGCTCATCTCCCCCGCAGCCGCGGGCGGTACCGTGCCCAGGATTGTGAGGCGAGAGCTGCCGTTGGCGCTCAAGCTGGGCAACAACCATCGCACTACAGGACCCTCGATCTGGGCGGTGCCGCTGACGCTTGACACCTCGTCGGCGGCCATTCCGGCGGGCAGGGTGAACTCCACCAGAACGTCGGCCACGGAGAATTGGCCCACGTTCCGCAGCTCCGCCAGGAAGGCAACCTTCTGCCCCACGGCCGGCGCCGCCGGATCGCTGGACAGGGTCAGCCGCAGGGCCGCCGTGGACGGAGGCGTGGGCGACGGCGTCACGGCCCGGGGGGTGCGGGTGGGGCGCTGGGTGCGCACTGGCGTCGGGGGCAAGAGGGGCCGGGAGAAGGCCGTGGCGGTTGGGGCGGCCGGCGGCCGCCGGGGCTCCCGATGGCCCCCCGAGGGCTCGGTGGCCGGCGACGCCGTGGCCACCGGCGCCGTTGACGACGCGGCGGCCG
>CAZXNP010000093.1:0-7345 GCA_964642035.1 uncultured Anaerolineales bacterium
TCCCGGCCCCCGCGGCGCCGGCGGCGGCGGTCGGCCGCCAGGACACCAGGCCCCGTGGCCGGGGTGTGGACCGCCCAGGGCCTTCTCGTCCTCACCATCCTGGCCACCCTGGTGTTCGACTTCATCGTGTGGACCAAGCCCGATGCCCTGAAGCTGGTGATCCTGTTGTGGCTCTTCACGATGACCTGGGGCTTCGGCACCCTCGTCGTGGGCACCGAGATCCTCCTCTTGCCCGGGGGCGATCGCCGGGGCCTCGGCCGCTATCTGGCCCTGACCATCGGCGGCGCCTTGGTCTACGCCCTGGCCCACTGGACCGGCCTCGTCATGGGCCAGGGGGGCGGCGCCGCCACCAGCGACATCCTTCTTGGCTTGTACTACGGCGTCATCCTGGGCCTGCTAGCGGCGTGGGCGGCCGTCCTTGCCATGGGAGACAAGGCGGGTTCCGACCTGGCCCGGGGACGGCTGGCCATGGCCTATCCCCTGGTTTTCGTGGCCGCCGCCGGGGTGGCGTGGCTCACCAACGTCAATGAGGTCAGAGCCGACATCCACTACAAGCAGGCATGGGTGTTCTACCACGGCCAAGCCACGAGACGCACTTCCGAAGGCAGTGTGGCCGACGCCCTTCGGTGGTACGACCTGGCCGTGGCGGAATACGACCGGGCCGCTGCCCTGGACCCCCGGGAGGACTACTACCAACTGTTCCGGGGCAAGGCCCTCCTGGAGTCGGCCGACGCCCAGGCCGGGCGCCTGGAGGCCGATCTGCGCTCTCGAGGCCTGGTCATCGGCGACTCCGAGTACGACCTGGGCCAGGGCGATCCCGACCTCGGCGCCCAGATCGCCGCCCGAGACGAAGCCTTCCGCCGGGCCATCGAGCAGCTGCAAAAGGCCCGGCGCGATGCCCCCCTGAACGTGGACCACACGGCGAACCTGGGCCGGGCATACCAAGTGTGGGCCGACCGCACCATGGACGTCGATCTCCGGGCTGAGCGCTTCACCCAATCCCGCTCCTTCTTCGAAGAGGCCATCGCCCTGAATCCCAACAACCCGGGTCTGCGGGACGAGTTGGCCATGACTTTGAAGCTCATGGGCGACACCGAAGGCGCCCGGGAGCGCCTGGCGGAGTCCATTGCCATCGACCCCACTTTTGGACGACCCCATCGCCTCTTGGCGGTGATGGCCAGGGAGGAGAAGGACTGGGACACCGCCGCCGGCGAGTATCAGGCTTATGTCGAGTCCGCCGATGGCAAGGGCGACTCGGCGGCCTGGAGTGGTCTGGCCTACGTCCTGGGGCAACAGGACAAGGTGGACGAGGCCATTGCCGCCAACGAGAAGGTCCTGGAGATACTGGACCGCGACGACATTGACACCCTTCGGAATTTGGCCTTGTTGGCCGACCGGGCCGGCGACCTCGATGCGGCCTGCACCTACGTCGCCCGGGGGCTTCTCGTCCGGGAGGATCCCGGGCTCCGCGGCCTGGCCAGCTCCTTGCCGTGCGCCGGCCGCGGCATGCCGATACCGCCCCCGCCGGTGCCCGGGGATGGGGGCGCCGGCGCCCCCGCCACCCCGTAGCTCCCTGGGAGCCCGTGCGCTGACAAACGTCCTGATCTTCGCCGCCGCCCTGGCCTTCGCCATCGGGGGCACGCCCTTGGCCCGCCGCCTAGCGTGGCGGACGGGAATGACCGACCGCCCGTCACCCCGTAAGGCCCACACCGAGCCGACGCCCCTCTTGGGCGGAGCGGCCATCTACGGCGCCGTCGTGCTGGCCCTCGTGGTCTTCGGCGACCGCCGCGAGGTGGCCCAGCTGACCGGGATCCTCATTGGCGCCACCTTGGTGAGCTTTCTGGGGCTCTGGGATGACAGTCGCCCGCTGCGGCCCAGCCTGAAGCTCACCGGGCAGCTAGGGGCCACCTTGGTGACCGTGGCCTCTGGCATCCACGTGGTGCTCACCCCTTCTCAGCCCGTGAACATCGTCATCACGGTGCTATGGATTCTGGCCATCACCAACGCCGTGAACTTTCTGGACAACATGGACGGCCTGTCCGGCGGCGTGGCGGCCATAGCCTCGGCGGCGTTCCTGGTGCTGGCCGTGGCCAACGCCCAGCAGCTGGTGGCCCCCCTGGCGGCAGCCCTTCTGGGCGCCTGCATTGGCTTCCTGGCCTACAACTTGAACCCGGCCACGATCTTCATGGGCGACCAAGGCAGCCTTTTCTTGGGCTTCGCCCTGGCCGCCCTAGGCATCAAACTGCGCTTCCCCGGGCACCCGGTGGCCGCCACCTGGATGGTGCCCGTGCTGGTCCTCGGGGTGCCCCTCTTCGATTTGTTCCTGGTGGTGGTATCGCGCCTCCGGCGCCGGGTGAATCCCTTCACCGCCGGCGGCACCGATCACCTGTCCCACCGCCTCGTTGCCACCGGCATGACGCCTCGAGAGGCGATGTTGACCATTTACCTCATTGGGTGCGCGGTGGGGGCCCTGGGGATCCTGGTGAGCATGGTGAATGCGACCCAGGCCCTCGTGGTGCTAGGGGCAGTCGGCGGCGTGGGGGGCTGGGGCATGTGGCGCCTGGAGTATGCCGCCGGCGGAGTGCTTGGCGTCCCAGGGCCAAGGCCTGGGCGCCGGCCGCGGCAGGGGCAAGGGTAATGCCGAAGCGCTCGGCCTTCCTCCGGCGCATCGACGACCGCTCGGCCCGCTTGGCCGTGGTGGGCCAGGGCTACGTGGGCCTGCCCCTGGCCATGGCCTTTGCCGCGGCCGGCTTCCGGGTGGTGGGCGTTGACACCGACCCGGACAAAGTGGCGGCCCTGGAGGCGGGCCACAGCCCCATTGCCGACGTCCCCGACGACCAACTGGCGGTCACCTTGGCCTCGGGGCGCTACGAGGCCACCACCGACCCCGGGGTCCTGGCCGGCAGCGATGCCGTGTTCGTGTGCGTGCCCACCCCCTTCGACCGCAACAAGACCCCCGACTTGACCTTCGTCAACAGTGCCGCCGACGCCGTGGCCAAACACCTTCACCGGGGGCAGTTGGTGGTCCTCCAGAGCACCACCTACCCGGGCACCACGGAGGAGGCGATCCGCCCTCGCCTGGAGGCCGGGGGCCTGGCGGCCGGCCGCGATTTCTACCTGGCCTTCAGCCCCGAGCGGATCGACCCCGGGGTGCCCGAGCACACGGTCCTCAACACTCCCAAGGTGGTGGGGGGCATCACCCCGGCCTGCACCGAGGTGGCGGCCGCCATCTTCGCCACCCTGGGCACGGCGGTTCACCCGGTGTCGAGCCCCCGAGTGGCGGAGATGACAAAGCTCCTGGAGAACATATTCCGCAGCGTGAACATCGCCCTCGTGAACGAGCTGGCCCTGCTGTCCGAGCGTATGGGAATCGACATCTGGGAGGTCGTCGACGCGGCGGCCACGAAGCCCTTCGGATTCATGCCCTTCCATCCGGGCCCCGGCGTCGGGGGCCATTGCATTCCCATCGACCCCTACTACCTTGCCTGGAAGGCCCGGGAGTATGACTTTTCCACCCGGTTCATCGAGCTTGCGGCAGACACCAACCAGGCCATGCCTAGGCATGTGGTGGGCCTGGTGGCGTCAGCCCTCAGCCGGGGCGGGATTCCGGTATCCGGGGCCCGGGTGCTCGTTTTGGGGGTGGCCTTCAAGGGTGACGTGGACGACCCCCGGAACTCGCCGGCGGAGCGGGTCATCGAGCTGCTGATGGCCCAGGGCGCCCGGGTCAGCTACCACGATCCCCATGTTGCGGCCTTCAGGGTCGGGGCCAACGTGTTCCGGTCCGAGGCAACGGACCTGCGTAGCATCGAGCTCACGGACGAGGCCCTGGCCACCGCCCACGTGGCGGTCATTCTGGCCGCCCACAGCGGCATCGACTACGGGCGCGTCGTCGCGGGGGCGAGACTGGTGGTTGACGCCACCTCAGCCACCCGGGGCCTGGGCGGCGCCGTGGTGCGCCTGGGCGCCCCATGGCCCAACCAACCCGCCACCGCGACCCCGGACGCCTGACGCCCACATACACTAACCGATCTGACACTGGAGGAAAGCATGTCGAAACGCGAGCGCCTTACGGAGCGTCAGCTCCCGCACCGCAAGGAGGTGACCGGCGGTGGTGCCGGCCCGGAGGGCATCAACAACCCGGTAGTGATGATCGCCCTCGGGGGCTTCGTCCTGGCCCTCGTCCTAGCAGTGGCGGTTGTCATCGGCCGCGGCCTGAGCGAAGGGTCCCCCGAGGCAACCACGGGCGCCGGAGCCGCCACGCCGCCCCCGGCCGAGGCCGCCGGGCAGACCGACACAACCCCCGCCGGCGACAACACCGGCGAGAACACCGGCGACAACACCGGCGGCGCCCCGGCGGCTGCCCCCGGCAATCCTGGAGGCGACACCGTGGCCAACAAGAAGCAGTACTCGGCACCCGAGGATCAAGGCCTGGACGGCGAGGCCAACTCGTACTTCGCAACCATTGAGACCAACAAGGGCCGCATCGTGGCCGAACTGTGGCCCAGCCTGGCTCCCCAGACTGTGAATTCCTTCGTGTTCCTGGCCCGGGATGGCTTCTTCGACGGCCTCAAGTTCCACAGGGTCGTACCGGGCTTCGTAATCCAGGGGGGGGACCCCCAGGGCAACGGCCAGGGGGGGCCCGGGTACAGCTTGCCGGCCGAGTTCAACGACGTGCCCCACGTGCCTGGCATCCTATCCATGGCCCGCACCAACGACCCCAACTCCGCCGGCAGCCAGTTCTTCATCGTGCTGCCCCCGGACCCCGCCAGCTCCCTCGACAATCAGTACACGGTGTTCGGGTACACGGTGGAAGGCATGGACGTGGTCCAGAACATTGCGGTCGGGGACGTGATGGAGAAGGTCACCATTGAGGAGAAGCCGGCCGCCGACAGCCGCGTGAGCCCCGACGACGTGCGCGGCGGCAACCTGCCCTGACCTGAAGTGTCACAAAAGGCCCAGCCTCGACGTTAAGAGGAGTGATCGCTCTGGGAGTCATCGCGGCGGCAGCGCCGGGCCGCCGCGGTGGCTCCTGAAGTCTCGCGCCCGAGCCTTGGCCCCGGAGGCCCAGCGGGGTAGTATTCGCCCGACAAGTCAATCGTGGTCCTTTCCGTCCTTGGGGCGCGAGGGGCCTTTTTTCGTTGACTCGACTCTGCGAGGTTAGCCTGGAGAGAACACCCATGTCCGCAAGCGACGCCGCTGCCCCGGCGAGGGCTGGCGAGATGCCCAAGGCGTACCGGCCGGCCGACCACGAGGAACGGCTGTACGAGTGGTGGGCGGCCCAGGGCTTCTTCAAGCCCGAGACCCAGGTGGCCCTTGGCCAGGCCCCTCCCGACGCGAGACCCTTCGTCATCTCCATGCCGCCCCCCAACGTCACCGGGGCCCTGCACATGGGCCACGCCCTGACCGCGGCCGTCGAGGACCTCCTGATCAGGTACCACCGGCTGCGGGGCCGGCCCACCCTGTGGGTGCCCGGCGCGGACCACGCCGGCATCGCCACCCAGAACGTGGTGGAGCGGCAGCTGGCGGAAGAGGGTATCTCGCGCCACGAAATCGGCCGCGACGCCTTCGTGGAGCGGGTGTGGGAGTGGAAGCGCAAGTACGGCGACCGCATCACCCGCCAAGAGCGGCGCCTGGGGGTGAGCGCCGACTGGGACCGGGAGCGGTTTACCCTCGACGAGGGCCTGAAGAGGGCCGTGGCCGAGGCCTTCGTGCGACTGTATGACCGGGGCCTCATCTATCGCGGCACGTACCTAGTCAACTGGTGCCCCCGCTGCCAGACGGTGATCAGCGACATCGAAGTGGATCACGACGAGGTGGAGGGCCGCCTGTACACCTTCCGCTACCCATTGAAGGGGGGCGGCGACATCCCGGTGGCCACCACCCGGCCCGAGACAATCCTGGGCGACACCGCCGTGGCGATTCACCCGGAGGACCCCCGGGCGGAGGACCTGGCCGGCCGCACGGCCCTGGTGCCCATCCTCCAACGGCCCATCCCGGTGATCTCCGACCCCTACGTGGATCGGGAGTTCGGCACCGGGGCCCTCAAGATCACTCCGGGTCACGACCCCAACGACTACGAGATCGGCAAACGCCACGGCCTGGCCGAGATCAACGTGCTGGCCCCAGACGGAAGCATGAACGACGAGGCGGGGCCCTATGCCGGCCTCGACCGGACCGAGGCCCGGCGGCGCCTGTGGGCCGACATGAAGGCCGAGGGCCTGGTGATGGGCGAGGCGGCATACACCCATTCGGTGGGCCATTGCCAGCGCTGCCGCACCGTGGTGGAGCCCCTCCTCTCCACCCAGTGGTTCGTGCGCATGGCGCCCTTGGCTGAGCCGGCCATGGCCGCCGTCCGGGATGGGCGGGTGCGCATTGTGCCGCCGCGGTTCACCAAGGAGTTCTTCCACTGGATGGAGAACATCCGCGACTGGGTGATCAGCCGCCAGCTGTGGTGGGGCCATCGCATTCCCATCTGGTACTCTCCCGACGGCGAGGCCGTGGCCGCCCACGACGAGAAGGAGGCGGCAGCCAAGGCCCGGGAACGGGATGGCCAGGACGTGGAGCTGACCCGAGACCCCGACGTGCTGGACACGTGGTTCAGCTCCGCCCTGTGGCCCTTCTCAACCCTAGGCTGGCCCGCGGACACGGAGGACCTGGCCCGCTTCTACCCCACGGACGTGATGGAGACGGGCTACGACATCCTCTTCTTTTGGGTGGCCCGCATGATCATGATGGGCGAGGCCATGACGGGCACCGCCCCCTTCCACACGGTGTACCTCCACGGCATGGTCCGGGATGGGAAGGGGCGCAAGATGTCAAAGAGCCTGGGCAACGTGATGGACCCCCTGGAGATAATCGAGTCCGACGGCTGCGACGCCCTGCGGTTCTCCCTCCTCACGGGGTCCACCCCGGGCACCGACATGAAGCTTTCCAGGGACCGGGTGGAGGCCGGCCGGAACTTCGCCAACAAACTATGGAACATCGGCCGCTTCGTGCTGGGCAACCTCGGGCCCGATTTCGTGCCTCGGGCCTTGGAGGACATCGAAGCTGACGGCGACGCCCTCTCCCTGGCTGACCGCTGGATCCTGTCGCGGCACCACCGGGCCAGCGCAGACGCCACGCCGCTGATCTCGACCTACAACACGAACCCCACGAACCGCTACTCCGGGTTCAGTGAGACCGACGTCAACGAGATCTTCGTCGACGGCACGGATGTGGGGAAATATCCGACGGCCGTCACAGATGGCGCCGGCAACGATCCGGTATACGTCGGAAGGGGCCGCGAAGACATCAGACATCCACTCGGCATGAACCTATGTGTATGATCCGATCACAGAGAATATTT